>JARRPS010000224.1:0-9726 GCA_037382625.1 Gemmatimonadota bacterium
ATCACGAAACCCGGGGAAGGAGACCTAGACAATGAAGATGAGATACCTGGTGGCCGCGACCGCGCTGATGTTCGGCGCTGTGGCCTGCACCGACAATCCGACGTCCCCAGAGGCCGACGCGTTGTTGAAGAAGAATCCCGCGCCCGCGCAGGTTTCCGGCGCCGGGCAGGCAGAGGGCACGATCGTCGAGATCGCGCTCGCCGAGAATGCAAAGTCGGGCGAGTTCAGCACTCTGATCCTCGCGCTCGGCGAGGCCGGACTCGTGGATGCGTTGAATGGCAAGGGCCAGTTCACCGTGTTCGCACCGACCGATGAGGCATTCACGAATCTGGACATGATGTTGCAGGCCGATTTCGGCATCGGTCTGGGTGACGTAGTCGCCAACACGGAGCTTCTGACGGACATCCTGCTGTATCACGTGAAGGAGGGACGTCGATTCTCGAACAGCGTCCTGAACGCCCGGCAGCTCAACATGAAGAACGGTGAGTTCGTCTTCGTGGGCGAGGGATCGCTCGGCGACGCCGCGGGTCAGACGATCGGGTTCGTGGGTACCGACATCCCCGCGACGAACGGTGTGATCCACGTGATCGACACGGTCCTGCTGCCGCCGTCCGTGCTGGAGGCACTGGGCCTGTGAGTAAGCTGCGGGAGGTCGCGAGGGCGGTACTCCTGCCGCTCACGCTCGTCGCGAGCCTCGTCGAATCGGTTTAAGGCTCGGAGCGGCACTCCGCTCCTGATGCACGAACAGGTCGGGGCCGCGCCGGTATCGGCGAGGCCCCGATCTGCATCACCTTCACGGCATTGCCGGACGCCGATCTCAGAGGCCGGCCTCCCGGGCCCAGTAGGACTCTCTCCAGGGCAGGCCGACTTCGTCGAGCATTTCCTGGAATTCGGGCCGCGTGATGAACCGCGGGAAATCGGCGAGCAGCCACACGAGGCCGCGGGATCGGCAGCCCGGCTTGATCTGCTCGTCGTCGTACCAGCGCCGTAGGTAATCGAAGCCGGTTTCATCCCGCTCCGCCCAGTACGCGATCAGCGCGGCCCAGCGGAAGTTCTCCTCCTCGACCGCCGCTTCGATCTGGCGATCCAGATCCGCGAGATCCCCTCGCTCGAGAATCCACCCGATATCGTTGCGAAACATCGCCGCGGTATCGCGCCCGGCTTCGACCAGCACCTGGACTGCCTCGTCGACACGTCCCTGCTCGCGCAAGGCTACGGCAAGAGCGTAGGGAAGCCACTCGGAATCGGGCCAGCGTATCTGAAGCTGCCGAAGGTCGTCCTCGATCTCGGCGCCGCGGCCGACCAACCGGTAGAAGAGTGCCCGCCAGTTATGGTACGCGCGATCCAGCGGGTTCGCCTCGACGGCCCGGTCCAGCAGAACAACGGCAGAGTCCGGCCTCCCCATCGTGTGCAAGTAGAATCCGAGGAACATCAGCGCGTCCGGGTGATCCGGGCCCAGCTCCACGGCACGTTCAAACGCCCGCCGCGCCCCCTCGAGATCGAATTCATGCTCCCAGAGAGCGTGGCCGAGAGCCACGTAGGGCGTGACGAGCATCGAGTCCCGCTCCAGCGACCTTCGCACGGCCTCCCTCGCGGAGGGAATCCACTGCGCGGCCCGTTCGCACCAGCTCCCCTCGCCACCATGCGCCATCTGGACCAGCGTCACGGCGTAGTAGCCCCATGCCTCCGCGTATTCCGGATCGATCCGCGTGGCCGCCTCGAAGTGCCGCATTGCAAAGGGCGTGTAATCCGCCCCCCGCTGCCAGGCTGCTACGCCCTTCGCGAATTCACGGCGCGCCTCGGGATCAGGTTCGAAAACGCCTTCGGCGGAGGTCAGGCCCAACTCGGCCGAAGCCCACTGCACGAGATCCGGCACGATCGAATAGAGGTCTTCCGCCGCTCGGCCGATCGTCGCGATCCCCAGGGAGGTCATGCTCGCGGCGTCGACGAGCTCAGTTCGAGCCCAGACCGAGTCATCCCTTCCCTCGAGGCGGGTGAGCCACACGACGTCAGCCCGCAGCAGCTCGTGCAGGTCACGCACGGGATCGTCGGAATTCCTGTAGGATCGGGTGACGTTCCAGGAAAGCGGAGCGATATCGTATCCCCCCAGTCGCTGGATCACGTCCACGAACAGCCCCTCCGCCAGCAGCGTATCGGCGAAGCCCTCCCCGGACAGCTCGAAGGGAGTGACCGCCACGCGCCGAAGCTGCGGCGTGCTCGAGGCCTCGCCGCCGAGCCCCGTCGCCAGATACAGGCCGGCCGCGGTCAGCAGTACGACTGCCGCGATCGCGACGCCGCGCCAGGGGGAGCCCTTCGCCTCCCGTCGGCGGAGCTTCTCGTCGCCGCGCTCGAGCGCCTCGGCGAACGCCTCGGCCCCCTCGTACCGGTCCGCCGGCACCTTCGCCAGCGCCCGCTCCAGCGCTGCCACCACACCTTCCGCCACCGTCGGGCGCAGCGTCCGCACGTCCGGCACCGGTGCCATCGCGTGCCGCGCCATGATCGCCTGCGACGTCGGGCCCGTGTACGGCGGCTCCCCGCCCAGCATCTCGTACAGCACGCAGCCCAGCGCGTACACGTCGCTGCGCGCGTCCACCGCCTCCCCCGACGCCTGCTCCGGGCTCATGTAGTGCGGCGTCCCCACCGACACCCCGGTCCGCGTCAGCTTCTCCGACCCCGCCTCCGGCGCCGCCCGCGCCACCCCGAAGTCCATCAGCTGCGGCTGCTCCCCCTCGAACAGCACGTTCTCCGGCTTCACGTCCCGGTGCACGATCCCTCGCCCGTGCGCCTCCTCCAGCGCCGCCGCCAGCTCCGACGTGATCCGCAGCGCCTCCTCCACCGGCAGCTGCTTCTCCCGCTCCAGCCGCTCCCGAAGGCTCTCGCCCGGCACGTACGGCATCACGTAGTAGAGAAGACCGTCGACTTCGCCCGAGTCGTAGACCGGCAGAATCCCCGGGTGGCGCAGCGACGCCGCGATCCGGATCTCCCGCAGGAACCGCTCGGCCGTCGCCGACTCGCTGAACTCCGGGTGCAGAACCTTGATCGCCACCCGGCGATCGTGCTTCACGTCCCGCGCCAGGTACACCGTCGCCATCCCGCCCCGGCCCACCTCCCGCTCGATCACGTACCGGTCCGTAAGGGCCGCGCGAAGTGAGGTGATCTCGTCAGGCATCGGGCGCTCCCGGCGGTTGGAGAACCGGCGTGGGGCCAGCAGACAAATTAGGAATCTCGCTTGAATTACGCCACGCGGTGGCACACCTGCGGCGACTCGCGATGCTAACGGACCGGGGTCGGCGGATCCGTGTTCGAGAGGACGGATCGAACATTGGATGCGGCCAGATCCCACATCGCCTGTCGGGTCTCCCTCGTCGCGCTCCCGAGGTGCGGGAGGACGAAGCAGTTCGGAAGGTCGCGGAGGGCCGAGGGGATCGCGGGTTCCGACGCGAACACGTCGAGTCCGGCCGCCCCGAGCCGGCCCGAACGAAGGGCCCGGGCCAGCGCATCCTGATCCACGATCGCTCCTCTCGCCGTATTCACCAGGATGCCGTCGGGTCCGATCAAGGCGAGCCGGCGCGCATCGAGCAGGTTCGCAGTCTCTTCGCTCAGCGGAACGTGGACGCTGACCACGTCGGCCGACTCGAGAAGCTCGTCCAGCCGGGTCACGCGTCTCGCGGCCAGCTGTCGCTCCAGCTCCCCCGAACCGGACCGGTCCCAGTAGAGGATCTCCATTCCGAACGCGCGTGCCCGCCGGGCCGTGGCGAATCCGATCCGTCCCGCGCCGAGAATCCCCAGCCTCTTCTCCTGCAGTCCCATGCCGAGAAGCTGGGTCGGGTGCCACCCCTCCCATGCCCCGCCGCGTGCCAGATCCAGACCTTCCCGGAGTCTTCGCGCGGCCGCGAGGATCAGACCCATCGCGAGATCCGCGGTGGCATCGGTCAGGACGTCGGGAGTGTTCGTGACCTCGACGCCGCGCGCCCGGATCGCAGCGACGTCCAGGTTGTCGGTCCCGACGCCATAGTTGGCGACGACGCGAAGGGCCGGATACCGATCCAGCTCGGGCTCGCCCACCGGCTGCGACACCAGAGGAACGATCGCGACGACCCCCGGCCATTCCGGGGACTCGCCGGCGAGCTCCCGGAGCTCGGAGGCCACGAGTACGATCGAGGGAAGCGTCACGAGACTTCCCCGGGCCCCGGGCGGGCCCCTGCCTCCGCGGCCCGTCGAGCCGCGAAGAACCGCTTCAGGAGCCCCGACGCCTGCTCGGCCGCGAGGCCGGCCTCGACCTCGACGGCGTGGTTGAGCCGGGGATCCCGCACGAGGTCCGCGAGGGAGCCGCACATACCCGCCTTCGGATCGGCGGTGGCGAACACGAGACGCGGAATCCGCGACAGGACGATGGCGCCCGCGCACATCGCGCACGGTTCGAGCGTCACGTAGAGCGTGTGATCGAGCAGTCTCCAGTCGCCGAGCCGCTCGGCGGCCGCCCGGATTACCAGCATCTCGGCGTGCGCCGTGGGGTCGACCCGTTCCCGCGTTCGGTTGTGATCGGCGAAGATCGTCCCGTCGGGAGCGAGAATCGCTGCGCCCACCGGGACCTCGTCACGGTCCGCGCCGAGCCGGGCTTCGGCCAGAGCCCGCTCCATGCACCGGCGATCTCCCGCGGAGAAGGAGACGTTCACGCGCCCGCGGCCCCCGGCGTGTCACTGCCGACTTCTTTCCCGCGCTCCGCGAGGACGTCGATCGCTCGCTCGATGCGCTCCAGCGAACGTTCTCGACCGAGCAACGTGATCACATCGAAGATGCCCGGGCTCTCGGCCGAACCCATCAGCGCGAGTCTGAGTGGCTGAAAGAGCTTCCCCGCGCCGATCCCGAGCTCTTCGGCCGCCGCGCGAAGTTTCTCCTCGAGAAGGTCGTGATCGAGCTCTTCGAGTCCCTCGAGCACCTCCCGAACCGCCTCGAGTCTCTCGGTCGCCTCGGCCGGGTTCTTCCAATGCTTGCGGGCCGCCCTGTCATCGTAGACGAGGCGATCGAGAGGCGTGAAGAACGGTCGGGCCTGCGCGGCCATCGACTCGACCGTTCGCGCCCGCGTCTTCACCAGATCGGTCACAGCGCGGAGACGCTCCGGCTCCAGCTCCGCCCTCCCTCGTTCCACCTCCGGCAGCAGTCCGAGCAGCACGGGGACCAGCCGATCCGCGCTCTTCCGCTGCAGATGACGGCCGTTCAGCCACTCCAGCTTTTCGGGATCGAACACGGAGCTCTTCTTCAGAATCCGGTCCAGCGAGAACGCCTCGATCAGCTCGTCGAGGTCCATTACCTCCCGGTCGTCGCCCGGCGACCACCCGAGGAGGGCGAGGAAGTTGACCAGCGCCTCGGGCAGAATTCCCTCTTCGCGAAATGCCTCGACGGACGCGGCTCCGTGCCGCTTCGACAGCCGCTTGCCGTCGGCACCGAGGATCATCGGCAGGTGTCCGAACTCCGGGAGTTCCGCGCCGAGCGCGTCGTAGATGAGAATCTGCTTCGGCGTGTTCGACAGGTGATCGTCCCCGCGCAGCACGTGGGTGATCCCCATCTCGATGTCGTCGGATACCACGGCGAGATTGTAAACGGGCGTTCCGTCAGAGCGCAGGACGACGAAATCGTCCATGTGGGCATGCTCGACTTTCGTCGGACCGTGGACGATGTCATCGAAGGTCGTCGAACCCTCGGGAATCGAGTAGAAGAGGGCGAACGGCTCCCCCGCCGCGAGCCGAGCCGCCGATTCTTCCGCGCCGTGTCCGGACAGCTCGGACCGCCGCAGCGGACGCCCCTCCTCGCGAAGCCGCGCCCTGACGTCGGCCAGCTCCTCCTGGCTGGCGAAGCACCTCCAGGCGCGATCCGCCGCGAGCAGCTTGCCGGCGTCGGACCTGTGCCGCTCGAGCCCATCCGCCTGGTGCACCGGCGGCTCGTCGACTTCGCTCGAGCCCATCCGCCTGGTGCACCGGCGGCTCGTCGACTTCGAGTCCGAGCCACCGCATCGCATCCAGAATCTGCGTCGTCATTTCGCCGCTCGAGCGTTCCCGGTCGGTGTCCTCGATCCGGAGCAGGAAGTCTCCTCCTTTATGGCGGGCGAACAGGTAGTTGAACAGTGCGGTACGCGCCCCCCCGACGTGCAGATAGCCGGTGGGGCTGGGCGCGAATCGCACGCGGGGCTTAACGCTATTCATCGTGCTGTTTATATCCCTCTAATTCAAGTGCATTCTAATGTCGGGACCCTGCCCCGACGCGGGCTGCCGTACCGGACGCCTCCGCCGACCTCACACTGGAGCGGCGAGTGGCGGGCCCCCGACCGGAGTCCCATCTTGCACCCGGAACGGACCGGACGCCAGCAGCGGCGGATCGGGCGGATCGCCCGACGCCGCGGCTTGCCGTAACTCGCTACGCGAGACGCAGGAGCGTGACCGATGCCCGATACGAGAGCGGTGTACCTGCTCCCCGGACTTCGCAGCCCATTCACCCGAATGGACCGCGAGCTTTCGCGTCATGATGCGATGAAGCTGTCGGTTCCGGTGGTGCAGCAGACCGTGGCGGGCCCGCGCGGCGTCGGCCTGGACCGTTCCGGCGAGGTGGACATGTTCGTCTGGGGAGCGGTCGTTCCGAGCATCGACATCAGCAACTGGGCTCGTGAGATCTGGATCGACGCCGGACTCGATCCCCACGTGCCGGCGTGGTCCGTCGTTCAGCAGTGCGCGACCAGTCTCTCTGCGGCCACGCAGGCGGCCGCCGAGATTCGGATCGGACGCGGCGATCTGGCTCTTTGCGGCGGCGTGGACTCGATGTCGGACACGCCGATCGGCCTGTCGAAAGGACTCAGCCGGGCGCTTCGTCAGGCGGGGTCGGCACGGGACGCGGGGGCCGTATTCCGGCAACTGCGTTCGATACGGGCGAAGGACGTGCGACTCGCGGTACCGGCGGTAAAGGAGCGTGCGACGGGAAAATCGATGGGCGAGCACTGCGAGGAGATGGCGAAACGGTGGCGGATTCCGCGCGAAGACCAGGACCGTTACTCGGTCGCGAGCCACCGACGAGCGGTCGCGGCCCGGGAAAGAGGCTTCTTCCGGACGCTCCTCGTGGCGCCCGGGACTTTTCCCGTCGACGCCGATACCCTGCCCCGCGAGGACACGTCGTACGAAGCGCTCTCCGCTCTGCGACCCGTATTCGATCGCCAGTCCGGGACGTTGACCGCGGGGAACTCCTCTCCCCTGACGGACGGCGCCGCCAGCTGCTGGGTCGCAGGGGACTCCGGACTCGACCGTCTCCCCGATTCGCTTCCGCGTGTACGGTTGCTGGACTGGGAGCAGGCCGCGATCGATCCCCGCACGGAAGGCCTTCTGATCGCGCCCGCGATCGCGATCCCGAGGCTGCTACTTCGAAACGGGTTGAGCTACGCTCAGATCGGCCTCTGGGAGATTCACGAGGCTTTCGCGGCACAAGTTCTCAGCACGATCGACGCGCTGGAGGACCGGGAATGGCTGGCGGAGCACGCGAAGGTGACGGAGAACCTCGGGTCGTTTCCACGGGACCGCGTGAATCCCAATGGCGGGAGCATCCCCATCGGACACCCGTTCGGGGCGACAGGTGCCCGCATCCTCTCTCAGAGCGCGGTCGAACTCGCGGGCCGGGAATCCGGAACGAAGGCGGTGGTCAGCATCTGTGCCGCCGGGGGCCTCGGGCACGTCGCGTTGCTGGAAGCAGTCTGATCTCGCGGATCAGACCGCCGTCGCGGCCGCGTCCGGCGCTTCGCCGGTGGTGGCGCCGACCGCTACCCCGGAAGCCGATGCGGGATAGCGCGTGACCCAGGCGAGCCGAACGAGGAGCAGAAAGAGGAGCGCTCCGAGGCCGACGTGGGCCGCGCGAAGGACCCCGTTCAGCATCGTCAGAACCATGGCGGCGCCGACCACCAGTTGAGTGATCGCCGTGGCCGAGACCCAGAATGCGATCCGTCGCACCTTCTTCTCGCCCGGGCGGGCGCGCTCGATCGCGAAGGGCAAGACGAGGCACCACGCTACGAACAGGTAGGCCAGCAGCCGGTGCCCCCAGTGGATGTGGATCAGGGGATTGCCCCCCGCGGGCATCCACGATCCGTTGCAGGCGGGGAACCCCATGCAGGCGGGACCCGCATCGAAGTTGGCGACGAGGCCGCCTGCCACCACCACGACGAATCCCGCGATGGCGCTCCAGAAGGCGATCTTCGTCGCGCGGTCCACCACGCGTACGTGCCCGGGCGCCAGCGCCTCGCTGGCGGCCACCGTCAGCGTCGCGAGCAGAGCCATCGCGGTGCTGAGGTGCAGGATCACGGAGGCCGGTGGCAGTTCGAGCCAGACCGTGATCGCACCGAGCAGGACCTGGATGACGAGCAGCGTCACGGCGAGCAGGCTGTACCGACGCAAACGGACCCAGCTCCCGGACACCGGTACATCGATCGCGGGGCGGTCGCGGTTCGCGGACCGGAAGGCGCTGACCGCGAGCCAGACTACGATCGCGGAGACGGCCAGGGCCGCCACCCGGTGTCCGTATTCGATCGCTGTGGGGAGGTCCATCGGCGGCAGCAATCGGCCGTTGCAGAGTGGCCAATGGTCGCCACAGCCCATGCCACTGCCCGTGATCCTGACCACACCTCCAAAAATGATCAACGCCAGGCTCGACGCTGCGCCGGCCGCTGCGAGGCGGCCCCAGCTGTTCCGGGCTCGGACGGATCGAGTCAAAGTTCACTCCTGGCAAGAAAATCCGCGCCGCGGATCCCCACGTATGGACCCGACGGGCGAATCGGAATTAGGTTCCCGTCACTATGTGCCGGAAGATAGACGGCGGGGTCGAAGATCGCCACGAATTCGGCCATGCCTGAGACCAGGGGAAGATGATCGACTCGAGCAGTATCCTCGCGCGCCCGGTATCCCCTCTCCGGCGACTGATACCGCGCCTCCGCGCTCATCGGTACGCCCTGGCGGTCGCCGCCGTCGCGCTCGTCGCGAGCGCGGCGATCGGACTCGCCTTTCCCCTCGTGGTCCGCTACCTCATGGACGCCGCGTTCGAGGTGCGAGACCCGGAGATGCTCAACCGGGTCGCGATTTTCCTGATCGGGCTCTTCGGCATCCAGGCGATCCTGAATTTCATCCAGGTGTTTCTGCTCGGTGCCACGGCGGAACGAGTCGTCGCCGGGCTGAGGACCGACCTCTATTCCCACCTGCTGACGCTCTCGCCCGGGTTCTACACGAACCGGAACTCGGGCGAGCTCACGGCCCGCCTGGCGTCCGATTGCTCGACGCTCGGAACCGTGCTCAGCCACCAGGTGGCCGAGTTCTTTCGGCAGGTACTCTTCCTGTTCGGGGGTCTCGCGCTTCTGGCCGTCCTGCATTCCCGGCTGATGCTCACCACTGTGACCGTCGCGCCGATCGTCGTGCTCAGTGCTTACGCGTTCGGTCAGGTCCTGCGCAAACAGAGCACGAAGGTGCAGGACCGTCTGGCCCAGGCGAATGCGGCAGCCGAGGAAGCACTCACCCAGATCCCGGTCGTTCAGAGTTTCGTGCGGGAAGGCTGGGAGGAACAGCGCTACGGATCCCGCATTCAGGCCGCCCTGCGGGAAGCCGTGGGCCGGTCTCTCGTGCGCGGGATTTTCTTCGGGCTCGTGACGTTCATCGCCTTCGGTGGTGTCGCCGTCGTGCTATGGGAGGGCGGACGCCTTGTACTCGCGCA
>JARRPS010000225.1:0-4094 GCA_037382625.1 Gemmatimonadota bacterium
CTAGTCGCGAACGCCGCGAGGCGACAGTCGAAAACGCCGGGCGCGCGGGGCTAGAAATATCCCCGCACGAGAGCGTTGTTGCGCAACTCGCGCTTGAGACGTGGGACTGGGCGCCGTTCGAGGCAGAGAAAGCGGGCGACATTCGGTCCAACGACCGGCTGGTGGACGACCCGATGACCGACCGTCGGATCCGCTCGTCCGTCGTGAGGAAGCTCGCCGAGAAGGGATTTCGTCGGGATGAGAGCGGGTCGGCCGACTTCCGGATCGGCTATCACGTGTCGATCGATGGCCGAATGGACGTCACCTACATCAACAGCTACTACGGGTACGGCTGGGGGGGATACTGGGGTCCGTACGGCCCTTCGTTCGGGATGGGTTATTCGACACCGTCGGTGCGGCAGTATAACGAGGGCACGCTGATCCTCGATATCGTGGACGGATCGTCGAACGAGCTGGTGTGGCGTGGCGTCGTTTCCGGCGAGGTCCACGAGAAGCGGGATGCGCAGGAGCGCCAGGAGGCGATCGACAGGGCGATCGAAGAGGCGCTGAAGGACTTTCCGCCGGGCGGGTGAGGCGAGGCGGGTTCGTCTCGCCCGGTCAGGCCCAGAATTCCTCGTAGACCCGGTAGGAGGACTCGAGCATGCCCATCGTCCGATAGGTCGCCCGGGCCGGCTCGTTGTCGCGCTCCACGTACAGGCGCAGCCCGATCGCTTTGTCCTTGCGGGCCAGGTCCCGGGCATACTCGTGAAGTTGACGATAGATGCCGGATCGGCGGTGCCGCTTCGACACGTAGACGCTCTGGATCCACCAGATCTCGCCGTTCCTCCAGTCGCTCCACTCGATGGTGATCATCAGCTGTCCCACGATCTCGCCCTCCCGCTCGGCCACGAAATAGCGCCCGAGTGACGGCTGGGCGAGCAGCTTCTCGACTCCCTTCGTCAGCGTGGTTCGGTCCAGTTCGCGGCCCTCGGTCTCCCGGGCCAACGCCTGGTTGAACAGCACGATCCTGTCGCGATCCTCCTCGAACGCGGTACGAATGCTCGTGGACATGGCTCCGCCTGGTGAGGTTTGAGCTGTCGGAAGAGCGCATGATCGCAGCCTCGATCTGCGGCTTCAAGGGTGCCGGTACCTTGCGCGATACGGCATTCGACGCGGCTTGCCCCGAATTTCGAACTTCGAACGAGCGAATGTGGCGAATTTTCGGGCCCATGCAGGGGCATGAGGCTTGCTCTTCCGTCACGAGACGATCGGCCACGAGACCAGACACTCGCTCGAGGAGAGGCATGCACGGAATCCGGGCAGGATGGCGGCGCTTCTGGATGCCGCCTGATTCTACGCTGCTGCAGACCGGCGGTCAGGGCGAGAAGCTCATTTCGTGGGGCCGTCTCGCCATCAGCTTCGCCGCGATCGCCTTCGCCCTCTTCGGGGCGTGGATCACCCATCGCAGCGAGGCAGCGCTCGTCTATCTTGCCGTGACGTGTGTGTCGCTTCCGGTCGCGGGTCTCCTGCACCTGATCGTGATCCGCGCGGACTACCGCTGGTCGATCGGGTTCGTGACCAGTGCGCTCGATGTGTCGATCGTGAGTCTCACCCTGGCCGCGTTCCTCTTCAACGGCCGTCCCGATCTCGCCCTGATGAACCCCGTGGCGTTTCCGGTCTACTTCCTCGCGCTTTCGGCGACGAGCATGCGTCTGGATCACCGCGCTTGCGCCGTGGCCGGTGCTCTCGCGGTGGCGCAGTACGGCGGGATCGTCGGCGCGGCGGTTCTATCGGCCGGCGTGGCCGGATTCGGCCCGATCGAACTCGCCGCTCAGAGCGGCCGAATCGCGCTTCTGGGATCCATGGGGATGCTGGGGACCCTCGTGAACCTGCGGATGCAGAAGCCGCACGTGCTCTCGGCGAACGACGGTCTCACCGGCCTTCTCAATCGGCATGCGTTCGAAGACCGCTGGGGCGGCGAAGTCGCTCGCGCCCGACGGTACGGTCGTCCGATTTCCATCGCGGCCATCGACATCGACTACTTCAAGCAGTTCAACGACACGCACGGACACGCCGCCGGCGACCTGGCCCTGCAGTCGATCGCACGCGTGATTCGAAGCCGTGTTCGGGGCGGAGACTTCGTAGCCCGACTCGGTGGCGAAGAGTTCGTCGTCGCTCTTCCGGAGACGAATTCGGCGGCCGCCCTCAGGATCGCCGAGCAGCTTCGCGAGGCCGTCGCGAACCACAAGATCTCGATGCCGGGCGGTCGAACGCCGGAATCCGTGACGATCAGCATCGGCGTCGCCAGCTGGCCGGATCACGGAGAAGAGGTCAGTCGCCTGCTCGATCGGGCCGACGACCGGCTGTACGAGGCGAAGCTGGCGGGGCGCGACCAGGTCAAGGGCGCGCAGTCGCGGGTCGAGCGGGAGGTCGCCAGCCGGTTCTGACGATCGACACGGTGCGCGACCGACGGATCGAAGCTTCCCACCGGCTGTCGCGGCGAACCCCACCCCACGGGTATCTTCCTCCGAGACCGTTCCACCACGAACCGGCTCGGGGCCCGCCATGCGAATCGTCCACATATCCTCCGAAGCGGTGCCCTGGGCGAAGACGGGGGGGCTGGCAGACGTCACCGCGGCTCTGACCGCCTACCTGTCAGGAAACGGACACGACGTCAGCCTCTATCTTCCCCTGTACCGCTCGGTGCGGGAGGCGGGATTCGAGCCCGGAGCGCCGGTGCTCGAGTTGGGCCCCGAGGAGCTCGGTCTGCCCGCGACGGCGGCGATTCGACCGCTGGCCGGACCGCACGGGCTGCGCGTCCGGCTGGTGGATGCCCCCGCGCTCTTCGACCGTCCGGGCCTGTACGGGGACGACGCGGGTGACTATCCCGACAATCTCTTCCGTTTCGCCGTCTTCTGTCGCGCGGCCCTTTGCGGCCTCGAGGAGGTGCCGGAGATTCTTCATCTCCATGACTGGCAGACCGCGCTCGCGCCGGTTCTGCTGGAGGCCGGCCCGCCCCCGGGGGCCGGCGGTCTCTCCCGGACGAAGCCCGCCTCGATCATGACCCTGCACAATCTCGCCTATCAGGGCCGCTTTCCGGCCGAGAACTGGCCCGATACCGGCTTGCCGACGGAGTGGTTCCGGTCGGACCGACTGGAGTATTACGGGGGAATCAACCTGCTCAAGGGCGGGATGATCGCAGCGGACCAGGTCACCACGGTGAGTCCGACGTACGCGAGGGAGATCGCGACGCCGGAGTACGGCTTCGGGCTGGAAGGGGTCGTCGGCGGCCTGTCGCGACCCGTCACCGGAATTCTCAACGGTATCGATACCGTCACCTGGAACCCGGCGGCCGATGCCCTTCTCGACGTCTCCTACGATGCGACGGACCGGTCCGGAAAGGCGCTGCTGAAGCGGGAACTGCTGGCGGAGTTCGGCCTCGATGGCGAACCCGATCTTCCGCTCTTCGGGTTCATTTCACGGCTCGTGGACCAGAAAGGGCTCCCGCTGATCGAGGCACTGGCCGATCGGCTCGCGACCTGGCCGGCCCGATTCGTGTTTCTCGGGAGCGGGGAAGCCAGGTACGAACGCCTCTTCGAGCGGCTGGACGCCGATCTGCCCAACGTGGGCGCGCGGGTGGCCTTCTCCGAACGCCTGGCGCACCTGATCGAAGCCGGCTCCGACTTCTTCCTGATGCCATCGGCCTTCGAGCCCTGTGGACTGAATCAGATGATCAGCCAGAGGTACGGCACGATCCCGGTCGTTCACGAAGTGGGCGGGCTGGCCGACAGCGTGGTGGCGGCGACGCCGGAGACGATCGCTGAGGGCCGGGCGACGGGGATCGTCTTCCGGCTGTACGATCCGGACACGTTCGGTTCGGCGATCGACCAGGCTCTCGCCGTGTACGACACGCCCGCTCAGATGGAGAGCCTCATTCGCGCGGCCATGGCGACCGACTTCTCGTGGGACGCCAGCGGCCGGGCTTACGAGCAATTGTATGAAGCGATGAAGAGCGACCAGTCACGACAAGAATCGACACGAGGAAGGTAACCGACATGCGCAGCAACCTCCGGGTCCTGGGACTCGTGATGGCGGGAGGCGAGGGACGGCGGCTG
>JARRPS010000226.1:0-4027 GCA_037382625.1 Gemmatimonadota bacterium
GCCGTGACGGGAACACCATCATGCCAGTAGAGATCGTCGCGCAGGTAGAAGGTGATTCGATCGCCCTCCGGATCCACCTTCCATTCCCGCGCGAGCCAGGGAAGGGGCTCGAACTCCGGTCCCGACCGGACGAGCGTCGTGAAGAGCACGTACACCTGGTGCTGGGCGCTCTCCATGTCCGTGGAAACCAGCGGATTCAGCGTCACGATATCGTTGCGTCCCGCGACCACGATCGTGCCTCCCGCCCGATTCCGTTCCAGCACGTCCACGTGCGCCGCGGAGTCCGCTGCAGCGACTGCTTCCACGTAGGCGCGCCGGTTTTCCCGCTCCATCTCCGCGGCCACGACGCTGTCCAGGCCTTCCGTCGTCTCCGCACCTCGGGGGGGACCTGAGTCACATCCCGGCAGCAGAGCGAGGATCACCGCGAGGGCCGTGGAACGGAATCGTGCCGTACCGATCATCGGGATTCGCGATTGGCCGGGCCCCGTGAAGCCGGGAAGCCCGGCGTTTGTCCGGGAGGACATTGCTGAGGCAACCATTCACGGCATCCTTTCGATCCGGGGCGCGGCCCGGGCACCAGCCACGCCCGCCGGGTGGACGCGCGCTCGGAGCCCGGCACGATCGACGGAAAAGCTAGGCGGGCCGGCACGGGGCTGAAAGGAGGTCGAATCAGCGCCGCCAGGTCCAGGCCGGATCTTCGTACGATGACTTAAGCCCTGCGACCCGGTCCCGTTCCTCGTCCGAGAGCTCGCCGGGAACGATCTCCGCGTGCAGTTCGCGCTCGAAGCCGGCAGCGATCGCTCCCTCCAGCTCGCCCGGCTCGGGCACGCGGCCCAGGAGCTCGACGAGCCCCACCGCGGGGATCTCCGTTCGGGGAGGTGCGCCCCGGCGCAGCGTCTCGACGAGGGCCTGGTCGTTGTGGAGGAGAAGGGACCCGTGCTGCAGGAGCGCACCCCGATATCGCCACTGGGCGCTGCCCGCGAGCTTGCGCCCGCCGGCCGTGAGCTCACCGGGTAGAGGATCGCGAAAGCACGCGCGGACGGTGGGGCGGGGTACGGACTCCGTCGTCGCCGCGTGTACGGCTGCATCCACTCCGAGCCCGCGAAGTCCTTCGGCGAGTGCCCGGTTGATCCGCAGGTACACATCCCGCAACGAACCCCATTCCGTGGGGGCAGCCACGGCGTAGGTGAGTTCGCGGTGGTGCAGCACGGACCGCCCGCCGGTCGGCCGGCGCACGACCTGGAAGCCGAGCGACGACGCCCTGTCCCCGTCGTACCGGTCACGGGCGGTCTGATTGCGACCGAAGGAGAGGCACCCGGGCTTCCAGCGATACAGACGAAGGGTCAACTGACCCCTTCGCGCGCTCTCCATGAGGGCCTCGTCCACGGCCATGTTGGCCGCACCGGGCAGAGGCCCATCCACCAGCAGCCGCACGGTGGAGCTCTTCAACGTCGGCTCGGAACCGCTGCGCCGGTTCGCCCTACTCCCCCGCCTCGAAAGTCCAGCGCAGATCCAGCTCGCGGGCGGCCCGTCCCTCATCCAGGCGGCGAATGGGCGTGTCGTGGGGCGCCGTCGTGACGAGCTCCGGATCCGAGTCGGCCTCCTTCACGATTGCGATGCATGCGTCCGCGTATCTCTCGAGCGATTCCTTCGTCTCGGTCTCGGTGGGCTCCGTCATCAACGCTTCCGGCACGTTCAGCGGGAAGTAGACGGTCGGCGCGTGGAACCCGAAGTCCAGCAACCGCTTCGCGATGTCCATCGTCTTGACACCGGTCCTCTTCTTGATCTCGGAGGCCGAGAAGACGGATTCGTGCATGCCACGACCGAACGGAAGCTCGTAGTGCGGCGCCAGAAGGGCGGTCAGGTAGGCGTTGTTCAGAACCGACGCCTCGGCGCTTCCGCGAATGCCCTGACGACCCAGCATCCGCATGTAGGTCCACGCCCGGACCATCACGCCGAAGTTCCCGTAGAAGCCGTGCAGCTTGCCGAACGACTCCGTCCGGTCCCAGTCGAGTCCGAAGGAGCCGTCCTCGTTGCGAACGACGCGCGGCACCGGGAGGAAGGGCTCGAGGTGTGCCTTCACCGCCACCGGACCGGAGCCCGGACCGCCACCGCCGTGCGGCGTGCTCATCGTCTTGTGCAGGTTGAAGTGGACGATGTCGTAGCCCATGTCTCCCGGGCGGGCGACGCCCATGAGCGCGTTGAGGTTGGCGCCGTCCATGTACATCAGGCCACCCGCGTCGTGCACCAGGTCGCAGATCTCGATGATGTCGGACTCGAATTTCCCGAGCGTGTTCGGGTTGGTCAGCATCATCCCCGCGACGTCGTCTCCCAGCGCTACGCGAAGCGCCTCGATGTCGACCCGGCCTGCCGCGTCGGAGGGGAGCTCGACGGCGTCGAATCCCGCCATTGCCGCAGTCGCCGGGTTCGTTCCGTGCGCCGAGTCGGGGAAGAGGACCTTCGTTCGCGTCTCTCCCTCGCCCCGTGACTCATGGTACGAGCGCATCAGCAGGACGCCGGTCATCTCGCCCTGCGCTCCGGCCGCGGGCTGCATCGTCACCGCGTCCATGCCGGCGATCTCGGCCAGCCAGACGGTCAGGTCGTACATCAGCTCCAACGCCCCCTGCGCACCCGCCTGGGGCATGAAGGGATGGAGTCCGACGAACCCCGCCGTCCGGGCGGTCGCCTCGTTCACCTTCGGATTGTACTTCATCGTGCACGAACCGAGCGGGTACAGCGCCCGGTCGACGTGGTGGTTCTTCAGGGACAGCTGTGTGTAGTGCCGGACGACTTCGTTTTCCGGCACTTCCGGCAACCTCGGCGGGCTCGCGCGCAGGTGCTCGGCCGGGATCAGTTCTTCGAGCCCGGCCGAGTCCACATCTCCGGCGGGAACGGTGGTTCCCGTCCGGCCGGGGCTCGACTTCTCGAAGATCGTCGGCGTGACATCCGCCGTATACGGGAAACGGGCCATCGCCGTCAGCTCCTCGCGTTCTGGAATTCCCAGGCTTCGCCGGCACCCAGGACGACGACCTCTGCCCGCGGCTCTACGAGAGCCCGGAAGTGGTCGGTGTCCTGCGCGATCAGCGGCCAGGTGTCGAAGTGGATCGGAATCACGGTGCGCGGACGGATCATCTCTACGGCCCGGGCCGCGTCCTCCGGACCCATGGTGAAGTTGTCGCCGATCGGGAGCAGGGCCACGTCCACCTGACCTTCGAGCAGCTCCATGTCCTTGATCAGGGCCGTGTCTCCGGCGTGATAGATCCGGGTGCCGTCGATGTCGAGCAGAAAACCGTGGGGCGTGCTGGCATAGCCGGCACCATCTTGCGCATTGAGCGACGCCGTATGCACGGCGGGCGTGAGCTTGACCCTGCCGAAGGGAAAGTCGTAGCCCCCTCCCACGTTCATTCCGTGCCCGTTCTCGTAACCCTGCTTTTCGGCCGCGTAGGAGACCAACTCGAAGGTCGCCACCAGCTGAGCGCCCGTCTCCGCCAGAAGGCCCCAGGCATCCGCGACGTGATCGAAGTGCCCGTGCGTCAGAAGCAGATAATCCAGTCGGTCATGGAAATGCTCGGGCCCGACCACTGCGGCCGGATTCTCGGTCAGGAAGGGATCGATGAGGATCCGGGTTCCGTCCGCCGAGAGGATCTCGGTGCATGCATGTCCGTGAAACACCAGCTTGCCCATCGTCCTGTCCTCTTCGTCGTTTCGTTCGTCGCCCGGCTCAGCCGGCGATGACCTCCACCAGCCGGTCGATCTCCTCTCTGCTGCGCTTCTCCGTGAACGCCAGCAGAAGCCCATCCGGCGCTCCGAGAGCGGGGAACCGGGAGAGACTGACGCCGGCGAGCACACCCGCCGAGAATCCGCGCTCCAAGATCGCCCGCGAGTTCTCCTCGGTTCGGATCGCGAATTCACGCACGAAGGGCGAATCGGGGTAGAGAAGTTCCACGCCGGCGATCCCCTCCAGTCGGGATCGAGCGTAGTGGGCGTTTTGCGTCGACACCTCGGCCACCTTGCGCAGACCATGGCG
>JARRPS010000227.1:0-4019 GCA_037382625.1 Gemmatimonadota bacterium
GCGCTCATGGCCTCCGACCGGCTCGCAACTCCGTGCAGTCAGTGCTGGGTGATCGACAGCACGCCCTCCGCGGGTGTGACAGGAGCGGGAGCCCGGGAGATGATGCAGCTGCTGCAGCGGGTTCCGGGTCCTTTCGCCTCGCGCCGCGATGGGGCCGACGCGATTGAAGCGGGCGGTTTTCCGAGATTCGTATCGGAGTGGATGGCCACGAATCTCATCCGGGCCGGAAACGGGTACGAATGGAGGTTCGACGTGTCGGAGATGGAGGCGCTTCTCGGGGACTTCTTCTCGACGGACCTGTGGGATCGGGTCGAGCGGCCACCCGATGAATGCGGACTCCGGTTCGTCCGGGCCTCGAAGGGGTCGATCATGACGGCCGACGATGCGGATCGGATCGAGCGTCTCGAGAGCGAGGGGAACCCGGTCCAACTGGACGACCTCCAGGGAGGGCACTGGCTGAACATGGACAATCCCGATGGACTCATCGCTCTGCTCCGCAAGGGCCTTCCCCACGTCTGACCCGATCTCACGGTCCCGGCTGGATCGATTCGCTCCAACCTCCCGCCACGGCCTTCACTGCTCCGTCGGACTGCCGTAGCCACAGCCGTTCCAGCTGCCGCCTCGCGAGCCTTCGCCCGCCGGGGTCGCGGACGATTGCGCGGATGCTCCGCCGCAGCAGCACGGAACCGTCGGCGGAGATCCATAGGGTGTCGATCGTCGCCACCAGCGACACCGCATCGCCGATCGCCCCGATCGAATCCGACCGGGAACCGGACTCCAGGAGAGCCATGCCAGCCTCGGCCCCCTGAAATGCCCGGATCGAGGCGGCGAGAGCGCGGGATGCCTCGAGTTCGAGATGCGCCGAATGGAAGCCGGAGGCTACGAGAAGGCCGAGTCCCAGCAGAACGATGAGGACGGCGGGAAGGGCGAAGCCCGCCTGCCGACCGACCGGACGCATCCTGTGCATGGGGCCACCGTACACCGCGGCTCTCATCTCAATCTCAACGACCCCGTTTTGCGAGGTCGGTGGAAAGTTGCCAAACGATATCCCCGCTGCGCCGGGCCGATTTTGATTACGGTCTCAAGTCCAAAATCTCATAAACTATGTTGGAAAAGGGTTTTACTGGTGTCCGACGCGGACGCGGACATGACTTGGCTCCGGGCTGGCCTAACCGGCAGGGGGGAGGGAATACACCCGAATCCGTCCGGGACGGCCGCGAGGTCGCGGTCACCGGGCGTCGTCCGAAGGGGGCGAGCCATGCAGATCGACACGATGACCGAAGCACTGCTTTGGGCGATCAAGAGCGACGTCCGTCACAGGGTCGACGACATCGTCGATCGGGCAGAACGAGCCGCCATGACGCTCGACTCGGAGCAGCAGGTGGACCAGCTGCTCGAAGTCGCTCTGATCCGGGTCGAAGAAGCGATCGCCGAGGCGGCCAAGGCGATGGCGCGAGAGATCCATCGGGATCGGGCGTCGTGACGAAATTTGCTCGTCTCGACGGTCGGTGTTATCGATGGAAGCGGCATGACGAGGTCGCCGGAGTCCGACCGGGCCGGGGGCGCGACCGCTTTTCCTACCGGACGAAAATCTGCGGTTTGCCAGGCCCGCGAAGTAGCGGGGGCCAGATGTGTATCGATGCTCGAAATCGTTGCGGGACAGTTGATTAGGACGGTTTCCAACGGGGATCTTCTGGATGGCGTTGTTTTTGCCCCGCCGGATCCGACCGGGATGGGGACCGGTCCGTCCGGCAACAGCGGGCTCCCGTTGGGATACGAAAGAGCGCGGGTGACAAGGAGTTCACCCCGAACGCCGTAAGGAAAGCGGATACCGAGATGAGTCAGCGGCGACGGACGACGAAGGACGGTCAGAAGGGGCGGCAAGGCGGCTCAAGCCCGGCTGGTGAGGGAACGACGCCGAGTCCCGTCAATGGTTCCGCGGGTGGCGCCACCTGGCTGGATCGAGTGAAGGCTTCGGCGGAACTCGCCGGGGGCGAGAGCGGTGCGGCGTCGCCCTTTTACGATTCGGATACGGCAGCAGCCGAATCCGAGATCGAACGCGAGGTCGAGTCGGATCAGGCCAGTCTGCCCTGGGGACGCGCGCCCGGTGAGTCGGGAGCCGAGGACCTGGTGCCTGCGGACGATCAGATTCTGTCGGCCCCTCACAAGGGAAAGGCGATTCACGTGATGGATGCCGAGTCTCTTGGAACCGTGGCGGCGGACGCCTCGTTCGGGGCCGGGCCGGCTCCCGAGCCGGTCGCTTCGGACTCCCCGGCGCCGTGGGGCGCTCTGCACGGAGGCGCTGCGGGAGACGCGGTGCCTGCGACCTCTGCGGCAATTCCGGAGCAGAACCCCGGTCCCGCGATCGAGGCCTCGGTAGGGCTTTCGATCGGGCGACTGCGCACGGCCGCGCTCGAAATGGCGCGCCGCGACGCCGAGGCGGGACTTCCCGCGCTGGACTCGGAGGGGCGCTCGGAGTCCGAGCAGGAATTGCGCGATCGCTGCCTCTCCCTGTTCCGCGACTGGACGGCGCGACAGCGCGACCGGTTGAACGGACGAGTTGCCGAGACCGAGGGCCGCATCACCGAAACCGCCGGACGAATCGGGCTCAACATCGATCGGTTCGAGCGAGTCACGACCGAACTGTTCCGTCTCAAGAAGCGGCAGGAAGTCAACCGCTCCCTGGTGGAATCGACGCTCGATCGCCAGGCGCTCGCGGAAGGTGATGTCGAAGAATTGGCCGCCCGAAGAGACGAGGGTGAAACGCGCGCCTTCAAGACTCGCTGGTATGCGCTCGCGATCTCGTTCCTCGGCGTCGTGGAATTTCTCGCGAACGCACCCGTGTTCGGTGCCCTGCTCCCGCGCGACCCGCTGACCGAACAGCAGATCCGATTCGTCGCCGAAACGAGTGAAGGCTGGGCGGCAGGATTCCAGCGCGTCGTTTCGCAGTTCGTGCTCCGACCCGACGCCGCGCTTCTTGCGGCGGGCGTCGTGACCTTTCTCTGCGTTCTCGCTCACTTCTTCGGACACTCTCTGCGTCGACTTCTTCTGCACAAGTCGGCCGCAGAGAGCGGGGAGACGGTGCGGAACCGATCTTCCTCGGAGTACATCGTTCCGATGGTCCTCTCCGGAATCGGTCTCGCGCTCGTGCTGGGCGTGCTGTTCGAGGCCCGCGTGACGCTGGGCGAGGTCGCGGTGGACCGTTTCGCCCAGGACAGCACCAAGATCGAAGAGCTTCGGCGGAACGCTTCCTGGCTGCGCGTGGACGGAAACCTGGTGGCGGCGAATGAACAGGCGAACCGGGCCGACGACCTGGAAGCCCTCGCGAAGGAGCAGCGCGAGTACGCCGCTTCGATGAGCGGCCTCAGCTTCCCGATCTTCCTGCTCAACACGACGCTGGTGCTGGTGGCCATCTCGGCCGCATACTTCCACATGCGCGACCCGCGGCGCGAGCGGTTCAACGAGCTCCCGTGGGAGCAGCAGCGGCGCCAGCTGGTCGATCTCGGCGACGCGGTGCAGGAGCGGGTCGCCGAGAGTCAGGGCCGCCTCGTTCGTCTGGTCGGCGAGCTGAAGAGCCTGCTCCACGAGACGCCGCTCAAGGAGGCCCCGGCGCTCGCGCACCAGCTCGAGGCGACCGTGGTCGCCTATCGGGCGGAGAACGGACGTCTGCGGGGGCTCGATCCGCGAGAGATCCCGGCGTTCGCGGAGCCGGTGAAGCTGCAGCTCGAGGTCGAGAAACAGGCGGCGCCGCTGTTGATGCGGGAGCCGGACGAGTACGAGGGGGACCGGCGGGCGCTCGTCGAGCGGTTCGAGGAGGTCCGGGCCCGGTTCACGAGGGAGGCCACCACGTGGTGAGCAAGAGGGTCGTCTCCCGCGCAGGTCGTGTCGCCCTGACGGGCCTCGCGGGACTCGCGCTGCTCTCGGCGTGCGGTGCGCCGGAGGGGAACGCGGCCGGTGGCGAGGGCGAGGGGGGCGTCGTCAAGAAGTCCACCCCCGAGCTCGTCGTGTTCGTCTTCGAC
>JARRPS010000228.1:0-4465 GCA_037382625.1 Gemmatimonadota bacterium
CCCAATGCGCACACGACGATGCGCGTTATGCTCGCGCCGCTCGTCGCCGCGCTCCTGTTTCAGCCGCGCGCTTCGGCTCGACTGGTGGCCGGGGTCGTCTATCTCGTCGCGGCCGTATCAGACCTGATCGATGGCGAGATCGCTCGAAGGCGCGGCGAGATCACCAATTTCGGCAAGCTCGTGGACCCGATCGCCGACAAGCTGCTGCTCGCCGCGACGCTGATCCCGTTCTACATCGTCACGAAATCCAATCCGCAGCTCGGCGGACTGCCGATCTTCGGTGGAGTTCCGCTCTGGACCCTGCTCGTGTTCTTCGGGCGGGAGATCCTGGTCACCGTGCTTCGCACCCGTGCGGCGCGCAGCGGGACCGTGGTGCCGGCGATGCCGATCGGCAAGTACAAGGCAGCGGCCCAGAGCGTGTTCAGCGGCTCGATGATCGCCTGGCTGGCTTTTAAGACGGCAGCGGGTGAGAAGGGATGGAGCGGCGGGACGTACCGGGCCTGGGAGTCCTTCCATGGCTGGTTCACCACGATCACGTTGATTCTCGCGCTGATTCTCACCGTCGCGTCTCTGTTCGTCTATCTCGGGGCGTTCCGGCGGATCGAACGGGAGACGACCGATTGACGGGGCCCGGGCCGAGTCCGGACGCGGAGGTCGCGATCGAGAGCTGCACGGGAGGTGGACTCGGTTCGATTCTGACCGCGGCTCCCGGTGCTTCCTCCGCATTCATCGGCGGCGTCATCGCCTATTCGGACTCGATAAAGGTCGCACTCCTCGGAGTCGGAGCGACGACGCTGGCGGTTCATGGTGCGGTCTCCGAGCCGTGCGCGCGAGAGATGGCCGAAGGAGTTCGTGACCGACTGGGTGCCGACTGGGGCATATCGATCACGGGGATCGCAGGACCGGACGGGGGCAGTCCTGCGAAGCCGGTGGGGACAGTCTGGATCGGCCTGTCGGGTCCGGGTGTGCTCTCCGGTGAGTCGTTTTACTTCCCGGGCGACCGGGAGCAGGTACGCTCGTCTGCAGCAAGAGCGGCGCTGGGCCTGCTCTCCCGGTCCGTGGAGTCGCAGGATGGATGAGCCCATCGTCGGCCATCTGGAGGGGACGGGAGGCGTTCGAGTCTCCTTTCGCTTCTGGGGGAATTCCGATCCGAGGGGCAGCGTCCTCTGCGTGCATGGACTCGGAGAGCATTCCGGGCGGTACCAGGGTCTCGCCGACACGATCGCACCGCTCGGAGTGGATTTTTATGCCATCGACATGCGGGGACACGGGCTTACGCAGGGCAAGCGAGGACACGTGGAGAAGTTCGAGCACCTGCTGCGGGATCTGGATCGATTGCGGAGGAGGGCCGATGGGGGCGTGGCGGGACGACCGTTCTATCTGGCAGGGCATTCGCTGGGCGGACTGGTGGTCGGGAGATACGCGGAGGCCTTCGCTCCGGACGGATTGAGGGGCATCATGCTCATCGCCCCCTTTGTAGATGTCGCACTCGAGGTACCGGCCTGGAAGCGGAGTCTCGGAGCAGCCGCCGATCAGATCGCTCCCCGGCTGACGATGGACAACGGACTGGACGTGAACGAACTGTTCCGTCTGGAGTCCGACCGATCTGCCTATCGCGATGACCCGCTTGTGCACCGGAGGATCAGCGCCCGTTTGTGGGGAGAGATGCAGCGTGCCTCCGTCAGGCTGGTCGGGGATGCGCCTCGACTCCGGGTTCCCGTGTTGTTGCAGCTCGCCGGCGAGGATGCGGTGGTCAGCAACACCGCCTCCCGGGACTTCGCGTCGCGGCTCCCTTCGGAACCGGAGATCATCGAATACGACGAGGCGTTTCACGCACTGTTTCACGATCCGCGGGCGCCTGAGATATTGGGTGACCTGAGCAACTGGCTGGCCAGGCTGGTCGAGGGGACGAGTGATCGCCCCCGCGTCCCGGCCTCGCCCGGGCTGTCCCACGCCGTGGAAGCGAGCCGACTGAAATCAACCGTGGAGGACAAGTGAGACGCAGACGACCGGGTGAGACCCCGGACGAGGCAATCGGACCGACAGTCGATGCAGCGGTGCCCGCCGAAGAGGGCGGAGATGCTGCAGCGGGGGCGACAGCCGGCGCATCAGCAGCTGGCGGAGCCCTGGAGGCGCTGCCGGATGCCGAGGTGCTTCTGGCTGAGCTGAATGAAGCGCTCCAGCAAAACGAGGAGCTTCGTGATCGACATCTCCGTCTCGCGGCCGAGTTCGACAATTTCCGTCGTCGGACCCGGGCCGAGCAGGACCAGGTCCGCGCTCTGGCCCGCGCGGAGATCGTACGATCTGTTCTTCCGACCCTCGACGATCTCGCCCGATGGCGTGACATCCCCAACGAGTCCACCTCGGTGGAGGCGCTGGACCAGGGACTGGACCTGATTCTCCGCAATCTCAGCAAGGCACTCGAGGAGCATGGCGTCGCGCGGATCGAGGCGAGGGAGGCTGCGTTCGACCCCGAATTGCATCAGGGTGTGTTGATGGCTGAAGCGGGAACACCGGAGGAGGACGGGACGGTTTCGCGAGTGTTCTCGGAGGGCTATCGGCTGGGTGACCTCCTGATCCGTCCGGCGCAGGTGGAAGTGCGCAGCTGGTCCGGACCCGCGGAAGCGGCGCCGCAGAAGGCGGAAGGACGAGAAGGAGCGGATTCCGGATCCGAAGGACCCCCGGCGGCTGAAGGTTCCTCCCACTGATGGCTACACGGACCAAGGACTATTACGCCATCCTGGGGGTCACTACGAGCACCAGCGATGGCGACCTGAAGAAGGCGTATCGGAAGCTGGCCAAGCAGTACCATCCGGACCGGAATCCCGACAACCCGAGGGCGGCCGAGAAATTCAAGGAAGTGGCCGAGGCCTACGACGTGCTCTCCGATCCCGATAAACGGAAGAAGTACGACCAGTTGCGGCGGTTCGGGGGATTGGGGGGACTGGGAGGCAGCGGAGGCTTTCGCCCGGGAAGCGGAGCGGCCGGCGGGCCGGGCATGGGGGGCGACGGTCGCTCCTTCCGATTCGAAGACGTGGGCGGACTGGGCGACATCTTCAGTTCGATCTTCGATTTCGGAAAGAAAGGCGCCGATCGACCTTCAGGGCCGACGCGCGGGCACGACGTCGAGTATCTCGTCGAAATCCCGTTCAAGACGGCCGTCCGCGGGGGCAAGGTCCGGCTCGCGATTCCGATCAACGAGGAATGTGCGACCTGCAACGGCTCCGGCGCCGCGCCGGGCGCGAAGAGCGATCCCTGCAAGGAGTGCAACGGACGCGGCACCATCACATTCGGTCAGGGCTCGTTCTCGGTGCCGCGCCCCTGTCCGGCCTGCCTGGGCCGTGGGAAGATCCCCCGGGAGTTCTGTCCGGCCTGCAGCGGCCGGGGCGAGGTGACGCAGAAACGGAGGATCAGCGTCACGGTTCCAGCCGGCGTGGACAGCGGATCGAAGCTGAGGATCGGCGGACAGGGGGAACGGGGTCCGCAGGGCGGCCCTCCCGGTGATCTGATCGTGAAATTCCGGGTCAGAGAGGATCCCTTCTTCGAGCGGGACGGGCTCGATCTGAAGTGCGAGGTGCCGATCAACCTCGCCCAGGCGATGATGGGATCCCGGGTCAAAGTCCGAACGGCGGACAACAGGAAGGTCGTGCTGAAGATCCCGGCCGGTACGCAGTCTGGGACGACGTTCCGGATCAAGGGACAGGGCGTGGAGAAGGGGGAGAAGAGAGGCGACCAGCTGGTGAAAGTGATCGTCAAGCTACCGGACAAGCTCAGCGAAGAAGGCCGGGAAGCTCTCGAGAAACTGGTAGAAGTTGAAGAGCTTAAGCACTAATCACGGCTCACGATAACGCCGCCACCCAGGACTGATCCGTCAAGCCCGTAAAGTACCGCGCTCTGGCCCGGAGTCACAGCATCCTGCGGTACCGGAAGTTCGATTGCGAAGCTTCCGCCGTCGGCACGTTCGATCGCGGCCGGGACGATCGGAGCCAGATGCCGGATTCGGACGTCGACATCCGTGCCCGGAGCAGGGATCGGCGCGAGCCAGTTCGCCCCTTCGGCGACCAGCCTTGAACTGGCCAGCGACGAACGTGGACCGATCACGATCTCGCGCGAATCCGGCCGGATTTCCGTGACGAACATCGGTTCGGGGAATCCGCCGGGCAGCCCCTTCCGTTGTCCGACCGTGAACGCCGCGTATCCATCGTGTCGTCCGACCTCTGACCCGTCCTCGAGCACGACCGCGCCGGCCGAAAGGGCCGGGTGGGCGACCGGCAGCCGCCGACGCAGCACTCCGACGTAGTCGCCGTCCGGGACGAAGCAGATCTCGAAGGACTCCGGCTTCTCGGCAGTGACGAGGCCGAGCTCGCGCGCGGCAGCCCGGACGTCGGGCTTCCGCATTCCGCCCACCGGAAGAAGCAACCGGTCGAGCACCGACCGATCGATCACCCAGAGAAACTACGTCTGG
>JARRPS010000229.1:0-3943 GCA_037382625.1 Gemmatimonadota bacterium
GCGAGACATGATGACGCTTCATCGCTTCAAGAAGCTGCAGGGTGCCACCTACGTTGACATCAGTACACTCGCCCGGCGTTTGTATGGAGGCGCGCACTCCGGGTCGGGCGGCAAGGTGCACCACCGCGTCGAATGCGACCGAGCCGAAGAGCCCCTCCAGAAGCACCGAATCGCGGATGTCACCCTCGATGAGCCTCATCGACGACTGGGACAGGGCATTCTCGAGGTTCTTTCGTTTGACGGCTTCCGGGTAAAGTCGATCGAAATTGTCCAGCCCCCAGACTCGCTGACCTTCCGCCAATAGTCTCTCACAGAGATGCGATCCGATGAAACCGGCCGCCCCGGTCACCAGTATCCTCGCTGACCGACCGGAGCCGTTGGCCTGCTTCCGGGTCACGCGACCGGCTCCACGTCCGCATAGTAGTAGTTTGCGTAATACGGGTAGTAGTGCGCGCTCGTGGGCACCGCGTTCAGAACCGCGCCGACGATCGGGATATTCACGTTACCGATGAGCTCGAGTTTCGTGCGCGCCAGCTGACTGTCCGTCTCCCCGGCTCGGAGCACGATCACGACCTTGTCCGAGCGCTTGCCGAGCACCAGTACGTCCGCGCCGGCGGCGAGCGGCGGGGCATCGAGCACCACGACGTCGAATTGCGCCCGGAGCGCGGCCAGCAGCTCGTCCATCTCGCGGGAGTCGAGCAGCTCGGCGTTGAAGGTCCCCGCCGCGCCGCGCGCCACGATCTTGAGGTTCTCCACGGCCGTGTCCTGCACGAGTTCGTCCATTCCGGCGCGACCCGAGAGATAGTCGGTCAGGCCCGGCGATCGCTCGACGGAGAACATCTCCTGTGCATGGCCACGGCGTGAATCGGCGTCCACGAGGACGGTCGTGAATCCGGCAGCCGCGTACGAAATCGCCAGGTTGGCCGATACCATCGACTTTCCGTCTCTCGGAGCCGGGCTCGTCACCAGCAAGGTTCCCCGCGAGCCACCGTTGGCATGGCTGATCTGAACGCGGATCGACCGGAACGCCTCGACGGCCACCTCGGCATCCATTCCGGTCTGGGAATCGAGACGCGGCACGATGCCCAGGACCGGGAGTCCCAGACTGCTGCTCACCTGGTCCGGGTAGCGGATCCGCTTGTCGAACTTGTCGAACAGGAGAGCCCCGGCGACTCCGAGTCCCAGGCCGGCGAGGCTGGCCATCAACAGGATCCGTGGCGCCGTGTTCTCGGTCGGCCACAGGGGTGGAGAGGCACGGTCGAGCACCTGGAGCCCCGGAGAACTGGTCGCGACCGCGAGTTCGGCTTCTTTCGAACGCGTCTGCAGCTCCTGGTGGATGCTTGCCGCGTTATAGACCTCGCGCTCGAGGCGGGCCTGCTCGATGGACCGGGCGGGGATGCGCTGCAACTCGCTGGTCTGATCGGCCAGCTGCGTGTCGAGCGTGCCCAGTCTCGTCTGAAGCTGCGAGACCAGGTCGCCGATCAGACTCGGAATCGTGATCGTCGTCAGCCCGTCGATCTCGGCCGTCAGGGCCTGTACATCTTCCTGCTGTTCCGTGTAGGTGAGGAGGAGGGATCTGCGCTGAGCCTCCTTCACACTGAGCTCCTCGAGCGCGGACTGCAGAGCGGGGTACCGGCCCGCCGATGAGAGCGTCTGGAGGCCGAGAACGTCGATCCGCCCTCCCCCGCGAGCATCGTCGAGAATCCGTTGAAGCTGCTGAAGCTCGGTCTGCAGCGAGCTCTGCTCGACCTTGCGCTGGAAATAGGCCTCGAAAACCGGGTCGCGACTCGCGACCGTGACCTGACCTCCCTCGGTCGGGAGCGGCGCCACGTTGATCCCTTCCGACGGAAGCGTGATGGTGCGGATCTTGTGTTGCTCGAGCGCGAACTCCGTCTGTCGAAGCCGTTCCTCGGCCTGGCGCGTCTGCTCGGCCAGGATCCCGGCCGTTTCCTCGAGTTCCTTGTTCTTCAGTTCGGTCGCCGTTCTGAGGAACTGGTCCTGAACCGCATTCAGGACATCGGCGCCCTCGTTGCGATCTTTCCAGAGAAGCGTCGCGTAGATAATGCCTGCCTTGTCGTCGAAGCGGACGTCAAGACGCTGACGCAGCCCCTGAACGGCCGCTTCGGCCGAGCGCACGTTGAATCGGTATCTGTCGCCCGAGTCGAACAGGTTCGGGTCGGGAACCCAGTCGAAACCGAACGATGCACCCACCGGTCCGCCGAGCGTGCCCGATTCGACCGCGGTCGTGTCACGCCGGGTCAGCTCATAGGCGCCGGCGGGCCCGATCTCCAGCGTGTAGGAGCCCATCAACGTCCCGTCGGTCAGCTGGAGGTCGGCGAACGCCGGCACCGCATCCGCGTCGACGTCCTCGAGCCGGAGCCAGAGCTTCGTGTCTTCGACGACGGCCCGGAGGACCGCGTTGCTGGCGAGTACGCTGCTCCAGCCTTCCGCTGCGAGCGGCTCGTATCCGCCGACGGGCCCGCTCGCCCGGTTTTCCTGCTCGATCCAGATCGATGAGTTGACCTGGTACTCGGGTTCTATGAAGCGTCCCGCCAGAACGCCCCCCAGAACGCCAAGCGTCGTGCAGGCCGCGATCCACCACTTCCAGCGCCAGAGCGACGCCAGCAAACGCTTCGGATCGGTGGCGTCCCCGCCCCCGGCGCCCGAATCGAGCGGATAGTAATCCTGTGCCTGGATCTCATAGGGACGGCGTCCGTAAAGGGTCGGGACGCTTCCCTGGGGCTCTCGCTCGTCAGTCACGCTCTCGATTCCTGCATGGGTTTCGTCTGGCCCGCTTCGGCGGGGCTCCCCGGGTCCGCCCTGAGGCGGTCGCCGTGTATGTACGCCACCACTCGCAAGACGGGTGCCGTTCCTGACCGCCGCCATCACCGGGGTTCACGCTACAGAATACGCATGATTCGACCTGAATGTGCCCCCGCTGTCGGCGGGGCGCCACAGCGTCCTCGGATTTTCGACGGATCGGTGCAGCAGCGGTTCCGACCGAATGCCGCCACAGGACGGAGGCTGCATTCCGCTCCGACCGGGCGAAGGTCGGGAGGAGGCTCGAATTCTGTGTCGACCATGCAACACCGGGCCCGATTCCCCGTGCCCGCCGCTCGCCGCCGGAAACATGCCTTCACCTGCGAAACACCCCATAAGTACGCCACGATTCGCGAACGCGAATTCTGATTCGGCGTCCGATTGTCGGATCTGGCCCGTCTATTGTACCTCCCGACCCCGACTGTCGAACGAATCGGAAGGGCAATCACGGGGGACGCAAGCTCATGTGTGGAATCGTCGCGTACGTCGGCACCGGGGAAGCCGCTCCGATCCTCCTGGAAGGACTCGAGCGCCTCGAATACCGGGGGTACGACTCGGCCGGACTGGCCATTCAGAATGGACAGGGCCTCGAGGTCCGTCGCGTTGCGGGTCGGATCGAAGGACTGAACCGGGCCGTCCTGGAACGTCCGGTCACCGGATCTTCCGGGATCGCGCACACCCGCTGGGCGACCCACGGTCCGCCCACGGAAGCCAACGCGCATCCGCACGTCGACACGGCCGGCAGGATCGCCATCGTCCACAACGGGATCATAGAGAACGCGGACCTGCTGCGCGAGCAGCTTCGCCGACGGGGTCATGAATTCCGCTCGGAAACCGACTCGGAGGTGCTCGCTCACCTGATCGCCGAGCAGAAGGAGCCGCCCCTCCAGCTGGCCGTCGCGCGGGCACTCAAGCTGATCGAAGGCACTTTCGGAATCGCGGTGATCTCGGCCGACGAACCGGGCCGGATCGTCTGCGCCCGGCGGGGCTCGCCCCTCATGATCGGTCTCGGACGGGGCGCCATCTACGCCGCCTCCGACGCCTCGGCGATTCTGCCCTATACGCGTCGTGTGCTTTACCTGGACGACGGAGAGATGGCCGTCTTCGATGCCACCGGCTGCGA
>JARRPS010000230.1:0-3930 GCA_037382625.1 Gemmatimonadota bacterium
GCCACTCCACCCTCCTAGGTGAGCACGCCCTGCCGGACCATCGCCCGGGCATACAGCCAGAGACCCAACGCGAACAGGAATATGACTGCGCTGAACGCGACGGCCGGGGTTCCCATCACCCTTGCCCCATCGCTGAGACCGAAGTTGTAGATCGAGGTGACGATCATCGAGATGAAAGACACCAGGAAGACCGGCGCCGCGAGCCGCTTCCTGAGGAGCAGAAGAATGGCCCCCAGAAGTGCGCCCCAGACCGCGATCGCCCAGGTTGCGACGACCCAGGTCGGAAACCCGTAGAAGTACTCGAGCTGCTCGGCCGTGAAGCGACCCATGTAGGCCTCGTTCTGGGTTTGCGTCATCAGGTAGTCGTACGCGCCCACCAGATTCCAGAGGAGCGCGACGATCCCGACGACCCAAAGATGCCAGGGGGTCCGCCGTTCGGCCACGACTCGATCATCCGCCATGGTTTCCTCCCGTTTGGGGTTCCGGATCCCGTCGTCGACAGGTCTGTCCCGACGCGATGGCTCGGCCCCACCTAGCATCCGATCCGGGCATTCTGTCAAGCGTCAGGATCCGCATCGCCCGGAAGGACTCGGGCTAGGACCCCTTGTCGAACACGACCCGCCACTGCCCATCCCCGTCGCGCCGCCATATGGAATTGAATCGTCCCACCACCTCTCCCGAGGGATCACGGACGGGCCCGGAACTCAGGGCGAGTCGTCCGGACTCCAGCACCTCGACCAGATCGGGCCGCCAGGAGAAGGGCGCATCCGGCTCGGAGAAGTACGTAGCCCAGGCCCGACCGATCGCCTCACGCCCGCGAAGCGGCTCATTGTCGCTGAAGAAGATCGCTTCCGGAGATACGAAGCCGAGAAAAGCTTCCAGATCCCGATCCGCCATGGTCTGCGCGAACGCGATCTCCCTGGCCTCCACCTCAGCGGCGGCCCCTCCCGTCTGTCCCGCGCTTTCAGAAGGAACCACGCAGAGCGCGAGCAGGCTCAGGAGCACGCCACAACACCCCGGTCGCGATCGGGCGAATCTGCTCATGCGACTTCTCCTCTCGTGCAGGCCGGCTACTTTCGCCCCTCGTAATCGACAGGCGGTTCGAGCTCCGTGCAGCGTTTCGCGGCTTGTTTGTCCCCCAGGAATTCGATCGGCACCTCGAGGAACGCGCTGGCGAGCCCCATCGCACAGCCCGTCCCGCTCCACTGCTGGGTGGGAGTGTGGCCGGCACGCGGAATCACTGCGACGGCACTACGGGAGAGGGTTTCGGCGGCAAGGTAGGCCCAGGCAGGAGGAGTGTACGGGTCGAAGGCGCCGGCGATGATCAGGGTCGGGATGCGTGCCGACACCGGCGCCACTTCGCGCGCAGGGCGCATCTCCACGCCCCAGGCATCGCAAACCTCGGGTGCCACGACCGCCGACTCGAAGCCACCCAGCACGGGCGCCGGCGCTGGCATCGAGGCTCTTTCGCTGTAGGGCGACGACTCGCTGCACCAGACCGACAGCCGCATGCCCCATGCGAAGGAGCTGGGACCGAGACTCTTTGCCACCGCATCGGCGATGACCGCCGAGTCTCCCTCGATAATCGCCGCCAACAGCCCGGGAGCCCGCCGGATTCCCTCTTCGGATCCCGGACTCAGCAGCGCCACCTGATCCGCGAAGGAGAGGCTGACGGCCGCACCGGAGGTGTCCAGCGCAACAGTGAGAGCCCGATCGCCCGACCCTGCGGACTCGACGGCTGCTCTCCATTCCGGCGACAGGTCGGGGTACTCTGACCGGCAGGCAGGCGTTGCTGCACAATCCGCGATGAGGGCCGCGATCGCAGCTTCCAGGTTCCGCGCACTCTCGTCATCATACCGCGCGTTCGGCGGGAGCGGCGAATCGAGGACCATGGATTCGAGGATCGACGGATAGTCCCGCGCCACGGACAGCGCGACGCGGGTGCCGTAAGACACCGCGTAGAGCGAGAGTCGTTCGACATTCAGGACCTCGGCCAGGTCGGCGATATCTGCCGCAGTCCCGGCCGTGTGGTAGCCGTTCAGGTCGACTCCCTGATCGATCAGGCGTGCCCTGCAGGCGTCGGCAGCAGACGCGCGGATTCGGGTCGCATCCGCCCGATCGCCCGCGAAGGCCGTCTCCTGCAGCGCGGTCCCATACTCCGGGCACAGGAGGGCCGGGAAAGCGTGCTGTGTACCTCGCTGGCCGAATACGATGAAGTCCCGGTTGCGCGTCCACGGATACGCGCCGGGAAACGCCGCCGCGGACAGACCCGAGATCCCGGGACCACCGGCGATATACAGCACGGGAGGCCCTTCGCTCTCCGGCGCAGAGGCGTGTACGATCGCGACGGGAAGTCGGATCTCCGCCGAATTCGAACGCTCCCGGTTCTCCGGTACGATCAGGTATCCAACGGTGGCTCGGAGCGACTCCGCCACGGTCACCGGAAAGATCCCGCCCGGCTCGACCTCTTCGAATCGGGGGACCCGCGTTTCCTGAGCGATTCCACGGGATGAGAAGAGGAGGAGCAGCCCTACGGCATGGAGTGACGACCGGGTCCTTCGGCGCCTGGACATTCCGCGTCGCCGCACGAGCCCCGGTGACTCAGTGACGACGCTAGACAATTCGCCGGAGCGTGCTGATGTTGCGCATCGTCGTGCGCACTCCGCTGGTGGCACGGTCGATCCCCGAGCCGAAGAGCGGCGATTCCGAGAGCTTTCCCTGGATGAGCCAGTGCACCTCCCTCTCGTCGAAGAGGAATCGGTCCATCTCGGAGTTCACCGCGGTCAGTGCCGATCGCAGTGAGGGTGGGACACCTGCGTCCAGGAAGATCACGTAGTGCGAGGTGGTCGATGCCGATTCCCCGGGGGCGAGCGGCGGTTCGAAGGAAACGATCTTCGCAAGCGCCTCCGGCGTTCGGAGGAAGACCGGAACCTCGTATCCCAGTCGACTCTCGAGGTGAGCCTCTATTCTCTTTCGCAGCCCTTCGGAGTCCCCCGTCTCCGCCGTGAACGAGACGTTGCCGCTTGCGATGAACGTGGACACGTCATGAAGCCCGAGATCGATGAAGATCTCCCGGAGCCGGGTCATCTTGACCCGATGCCCGCCCACGTTGATGCCGCGCAGAAACGCGATGTAGTCACTCACCCTGCCTCCTCCTCGACCTGCATTCCTGTCATCTGTCCCAGTACCACCGCGCCGCTACGGGAAAAGAGAGCCCGGGGTTGCTGCCGTGATCTGCGCCCTCCGTGATCATCGACGTCCACCGCATTTCCGAAGGGGGCCGCGATGCGAGGATCTCTTCGACCGCCTCGAATCCCTCGAGCATTTCATTGTCCTCCGCCTCTCCGAGGCTCAGAAAGAGACTGGAGGGCAGAGGATTCGGTCCGGGAGCCCAGTGCTTCAGCTCATTCAGGATCTGCTCATTGCCGACCCACACGGAGGGGCTGAAAGCGAAAAAGCCACGGAATGGCGATGGTCGCTGGACGAATGCATAAAGGGTGAACAACCCTCCGAGAGAGTGACCTACGAGTACCCCGGTTCCATCCGTCCGGTATGCGTCATCTACCGCGGGAATCGCCTCGAAAGCGAGGAAGCGGTAAAAACGATCGGCCTGCGCATCCGGTGAGCCTTCTTCCCGGGGCGGCGTGAAGTCCGCTCGGCGACCCCGGCTGCTGCCGGGCACCGCGACGACGATCGAGGGTTCGGCAATCCCGATTCGGGACAGCGTCTGCATCGTGCGGGAGACCTGCGGCGCCTGTGCCGGACCATCGAGCACCCAGAGGACGGGATAATAGCGATCCGCATGGGATTCGTACTCGACGGGCAGGTGCACACTAAGCGTCATGGGCTCACCCAGCGCGTTCGAATTCACGTGGACCTCGAGGGATGCCAGCGACTCCACGGGCCCGTTATAGCTGTTCCGAACCAGGG
>JARRPS010000231.1:0-7252 GCA_037382625.1 Gemmatimonadota bacterium
AGCTGGAACCGGTTCACCCGCAGCTTCTCGATCCCGCACACGATCAACGTCGAAGAGGTCGATGCGAGCTTCGCGAAGGGCGTGCTGACGGTGAAGCTGCCGAAGGCGGCCGAGGCGAAGGCGCGAAGGATCGAGATCAAGGGAGCCTGATCGCTGTCCCCCCGGCCTCGGCCGGGCTCGATCGCAGGCGGAAGGGGTCGGCCATGTGCCGGCCCCTCCGCTTTTGGGCCCAGGTGGAGGCGTAAGCTCGAAAACGTCCCTACCTTGTCCGGGCACCTGAAGCGCTGAGGGTCAGGCTCCCACACCTCCACAGGAGGCTGGTGCATGCCGGTCATGCCCGCCATCCGCCGGATTCGCCTGTCGGAGATTTCGCCGATCAAGCTCGGACTGGCGATCTCCGGAGTTCTGCTCGTCATATTCCTCGGCTGGGAGACAGCGCATGGCCGGTGGCCGGCGTTCCGGGAAGCCGTGCGGAGCGATGCGCTCTACCGCCAGCCGGGCGGAATCCTCCGAGACTTCCGCATCTCGATCGTTCACATCCTGCTGGCGGGCTACCTTCCGGCCGCCCTGCTTGCGGTCGTCCAGAGCGCCCGCCGAACCATCTACGAATTGCAGAGTGCGCTCGACTGCTCGCCCCGGGAGTGTTCGGATCTGGCGTCGTCGATTCGACTGTCTCCGGCTGGGCTCGCGGTCGCCGGAATCCTCGGCCTGCTGATCGGATTCGGGACACCGTACCTGACGCCCCCGGTCCCGGAGCATCTGTGGAGTCCATCTTCCTGGAGCCCGGAGGTCGCCTGGCATCGCATCCTGGGTCCGATAGCGGCCATCCTCGCGATGTTCCTGCTGTACGCGGTAGTCTCCGTATCGGCGCGGATGTCCAAGATTTCCGCAGGTCTCTCGACCGTAGACCTTCTGGATCTTCGGGCGCTGCAACCGTTCACGCGGCAGGGCCTGACGAACGCCCTGCTGGTTCTCGGCTGGGTTACGATCAGCGGTCTGATGGTGGTGACGGAAAGCGGATTCGGTCTGCTGGGCCTGTTGCTCGGCATGGCGACCCTGTTCATCGCCGGCGCTGCGTTCCTGCTCCCACTCCGCGGCGTTCATTCACGAGTCCGACAGGCGAAGGACGACGAGCTGGCCTGGCTGAACGGGCAGATCCTGGAGCAACGGAAGACCCTCAGGCAGGGGAGCATCGAAGGACGACGTGGAAGCCTGGCCGACCTGCTGACGTATCGCGATCTGGTGCGGGAGGTCCCGGACTGGCCCATCGGCACGTCGTCCTACGCACGCTTCGTCCTGTACCTGCTGATTCCCGTTCTGTCGTGGGCGGCGGCGGCACTGGTCGAGCGTTTGGTGAATACGTTGATTTTCTAGATCGAAGACAGTGGCTGCACTCGTCACGCTCGGGCTGCTCGCCTGCCGAAACGCGCCCGTGCTCCATGCTACGATCCCGGGAACGAGGACGAAGTCACTCCCGCATCAACTAGTTCGGTTGGGTCGCGCGGTAGCTGATGACCGGAAGGGTGCGGCGCGGGAAGGCGAACCCGGAGCCGAGCACGAAGGTCCAGCTGTCCACGCCGGCCGGATCGCGCGCCGAACCGAAATTGTATGAGAAGTCCATGCGGCCGGTCGTGGCGACGGTGCTCAGGGCCGAGCCGAGGCGAAGACCGATTCCCGCGCTGCCCCCGGTTCGCGACTCCTGGTTGTCGAACCACGCGCCGCCGTAGTCGATGAAGGCGCCGAATCCGACTCCGAACAGACCGAGAAACTCGTCCACCGCGAACAGCCGGTGCTCCAGCGTCGCCCACCACATCCGATTTCCCACGAACGCGTGCGCGGGCCAGCCGCGCGGGGCGCTCGTGAACCCGAGGTCGAACTCGTCGCCCGGCTTCTGGTTCCACTGCTGTCCGAATTGCACCTGGATAGCGGTGGAATGCCGTTCGGCCGGCTTGAAGCCGGCTGCCAGGTTCAGCACGACGCGCCCCGAGTCCCGGGCCACGCCTCCCCACTGGTAATTGGCATCGACCGAAGTCCAGGCCCAGCCCCGGTCGTGGAGTGTTTTCGTTCCGGCGGAGGCCTTCAGGCCGAGCCCGACGCCCGTTCCCTGCCAACCGAAGGCGTCCGGCGCGAGCGTCCCCGTCACTCGGACCGTCTTGCTCAGGTCGAGATCCTCGGTGCCGAACCCGTTGAATCGACGGAGCTGGAGGAAGTTGGCGTGGCTGAACTCTGACCAGCCGCCGACCGTGCCGTAGATCGAGTCGTCGGCCACCGCCCCGTTCGTGTCCGGAAGAACGAACCGTTCGGATCGCACCCCCACCGTCGCCGCGAATCGGAGGTAATCACGCGGTGAATGTCTGGTCGCGAGGCCTCCGGTGAGATTGTTGATGAATGCGTCCCGCCGGTAGATCGTCGTGTCGAGCGTGGTGGCCTCCGTCCCGACCTCGTTCCGGTAGCGGAAAACGTCCTGGTCTGCCTGCAGGCCGTCCCACTCGACGCTGTGCCGGGTCTCGCTGTTCCTGAACGGGGCGCCGAGGATCCAGTTGCTGTTCTTCCCGTCCGACAGGCCGGCGTAGTTGAACAGCAGGTCGATCTCGGAGCCGAGCATCCGATCGAAGTCGGCGGTCGCGTTCAGGCCTTCCCGGTCGATCTCCTTCACGTAGGCGACATAGACCTGGTTGCCCGTGCCCAGAAGGTTGATCTCGTTGACGCCCAGGGTTCCGGTCCATTCGCCGGTGGAGGCGACCGACAGGGCGAACTTGGGCTTCAGGCTCCACCCGTCCTGGGTCTCGATCAGAATGGCAAGGCGCCCGTCCTCGAGCCGCATGCTGTCGATCGACAGCTCCCGGAACAGGCGCTTGGCCCGGAGGCGACGTTCGGTCTCGGCCACCTCCGCCGAGTCGAAGGGCTGTCCGGCCTCGAACTGGAGGTAGCCCCGGATCAGCCACTCCTTGGTGGTGATGTGGATCGCATTCGCGGCCCGGAAGATCCCGCTGGACGCCACCTGCTCTTCCGTGAACACGTTGCTGCGCGAGACGATGATTGAATCGACCACCGGCGGCTCGACTTGCGCCGCCTCCGGTTCCTGGGCAGCGAGCCGTGCGACCGGGCCCGGGGCGAGCAACGAAAGCGCAGCCGCGGCCAGAGCCAGCGCCGCGCTGCGTGGCCTGTTCACTCAGACGTCCTGCCAGACGTCTCGATCGATTCCGGCGGCTGCTCAGGGAGCGGCGAGAGGAACAGCCGCACCAGTCCCCCCTCGCCCAGATACCGGCGAACGATGGCGAGTGCGTTGTACCCGAACAGCGCGCCCGACAGACAGATCGTGTTGGCCCACACGTGCGGCATGTCCGCGTCTCTGAACAGCCCGGCCAGCGCGGCGCCGAATCCGCCAGCCTCGTGACGGCCCTCGAACGATTTCTCGAACAGCAGCACGACGAAGACGCCCAGACTATAGAGGAGGGTGCGCGCGATAAGGTCCACGTACGCGGGGCGATTTCGCGTCCACGCGCCCAGTGGGACGTGCTCGAGGATGAGCACGACCTTCGCCAGCACCAGCGACCCGACGAGAATGGCCGACCACTGTCGAAACTCGATGTCGTACTCGGCGAGGATGAGCGATTTCAGCAGGACGAGTCCGCCGATCCACGAGGCGAAGTAGAGCATCGCCAGCGCCAGCTTCCGCAGCTCCTCCTTGAGCTTCGCACCTGCGCTCATCGGCAACCTACTTCCGTATGCCGCGTGGAGTGACCGATTCTTCTGACTCTCGAGTTCCTCGTCGCGCCCGAAATCTCGGCCAACCGCGCAGTGCGCATGTTGCCATCCTCACGATCGCCTGGTGGGTTCCGGGTTGGCTCGGCGGCGGATTACAGGGGGAGAAATTACATGAAGCTCGCAACTGCGGAAACGATCAATCCCTCGACCGCCCCTTGCCCGGTATGCGCCGAGGCATTCTGGTAGCGGCATGGACGGCTCATACTCGTTCCTCTGCTTCGGAGAAGCACTCTGGGATGCATGGCCGGACCGGCGCGCACCCGGCGGAGCACCCATGAACGTGGCGCTTGGCCTGACGCGGCTGGGAGCGGACGTCAGGCTGCTGAGTCGTGTCGGCGCCGATGCGTCCGGCCGGGAGCTGCTCGCGTATATCGCCGCTCAGGGGCTCGATATCGGATCGATACAGGTGGATCCCTCGGTGCCGACCGGAACCGTGCGGGTCGACGCCTCGGATCCGATCGACGTCACGTACGAGATCTGCTCGCCTGCCGCGTGGGACTTCATTGGCTTCCTCCCGCAGGAATCCCGTTCCGATGCCGACGTGGTCATCTGCGGCTCCCTGGCCGCGAGACACGAGGTCTCACGACAGACCCTGCTCCAGCTGCTCGGCGCCGCAGCGCTCGGCGTCGTCGACGTGAACCTCCGGCCGCCCTTCGTCGATCGGCAGGTTATCGGGTCGCTGCTCGAGCGCGCAGACTGCGTCAAGGTGAACGAGGCGGAACTCGCTCTGCTCTGCAGCTGGGAAGGAATTCGCGTTGCTCCGGACGACCTGCGGAGCGCCGTTGATGCATGGGCCCGACGGAGGGGATTCGCAGCCGTCGCCGTGACGCGGGGTGCACGTGGCGCATGCTGCTGGAGCGGAGGAAGGTGGTCGCAGCATCCGGGCTACCGGGTCGAGGTCCTCGATACGATCGGCTGCGGGGACGCCTTCCTCGCGCGCTGGCTCTGGGAAACGAGTCGGGGGAGCGAGCCAGACGTGGCACTCGCCCGCGCGTGCGCGGTCGGCGCCCTGGTGGCGACTCGGGAGGGAGCGACTCCAGTCGTGGCAGAGGAGGAGGTCCGCGCGCTGGTCGATCGCCCTGATTGACGATCGAGGTCACTTTCCCGGCCAGGTCCGGCGCCCGATCCGGGCCATCCATCAGCTCCGCGCCGGTCCTGCGTCCAGGCTGGGGCCCTCGTGTTCGGCCAGGCGCTCCGCGAGGTACTCCAGACTGCGGCCCTTAGTCTCCGGCATCAGGAAGAGGACGAACAGCAGCTGCAGGACCATCATCGCCGTGAAGAACCCGAAGATCGCCTCCGGCTGGAAGGTGCCCAGCAGCCACGGCATCAGCAGCGTGATCGTCGCGGCGAACACCCAATGGGTTCCGCTTCCCAGCGACTGTCCCTTCGTGCGCACGTTGTTCGGAAAGATCTCGGCGATGAACACCCAGATCACCGCTCCCTGTCCCACGGCGTGAGCGGCAATGAACAGGAAGACGAAGCCCACGACTACCGCGCCCCCCGCATCGGTCGCGAAGGCCCAGGTGACGGCGGCCAGCGAGATGATGTATCCGATCGATCCGAGTAGCAGTAGGGACTTCCTCCCCGCCCGGTCGATCAGGACCATCCCGAGCACCGTGAATGCAAGGTTGACGATCCCGATGCCTGCCGTCGAGAACAGGGCCGCGCTGCTGTCCAGCCCGGCGAGCGAGAAGATGCGCGGCGCGAAGTAGATGATGAAGTTGATGCCTGAGAGCTGGTTGAACGCTGCGACCAGAAAGGCCAGCAGGATGGGCCAGGCGTAGGCCCGCGTGAACAGGTGATCCTCCCGGAATTCCCCCTGCGCGTGCCGGATCTCCCGGATCGTGCGGTCCACGGAGGTCGGGTCGGCGATCTCGAGGATCTGGCGGGCCTGCGCCTCGTCGCCGCGGCGCAACAGGAGCCAGCGAGGGCTCTCCGGCACGCGGGTCACCAGGAGCAGGTATGCGAGAGCCGGAATCGCCTCGGCCCCGAGCATCCAGCGCCACCCGAGATCGAGCCAGGTCGCGAGTCCGAAGTTCGAGAAGAAGGCAACCAGGATGCCGAACACGATCTGGAACTGGTACAGGACGACGAGACGTCCTCGGAAGGCGGGTGGCGACACCTCGGAGATCCAGGCCGGCGCCGCGATCGAAGAGACCCCGACGCCGAGGCCGCCTACGAATCGCCAGAACGAGAAGCTGTACGGATCGGGCGCGAACGCGGACCCCAGGGCCGAAATCAGGTAGAGGACTCCGATGCCGATGAGCACGTTCTTCCGTCCCCACCGCTCGCACGGTGCATCGCCAGTCAGCGCCCCGACTACCGTTCCCCACAGGGCCGCGGACATGATGAACAGGCCGTGGACCAGGTTCCCCGTCCCCCACAGCGCCTGTATCGGCTGGTCCGCGCCCGAGATCACGGCGGTGTCGAAACCGAACAGGAACCCGGCAAGTGCGACGGTCAGTGCCCAGTAGGCGATTCTGGCGCTCATGCGACCTGACGCTTCAGTTGGCATGGGGGTCGTGGATCGGCCATCGTACGCCCGGAATCACGTGTCGCACAATCGAAGCGAGAACAATGATGCGGAAAGATCGGCACGGTACTCTTCGGCCTGTCGTGCTCGACCTCTTGGCGCTCTGCTGCGCCACGCAGCTCGGTGCGAGCTGTAGCGCCCCTCATGTTTCCACATACTCCGAGCCGCACCGCCCGAGGTTCCATTTCTTTCCTCCCGCCAAGTCGATGAACGACCCGAATGGACTCGTACAGTTCGACGGATAGTACCACCTGTTCTACCAGTTCCACCCGTACGACACCTCCTGGGGGCCGATGCACTGGGGCCACGCGGTGAGCCGCGACCTCGTTCACTGGGAGAACCTGCCGATCGCTCTCGCGCCCGATTCGCTCGGCTGCATCTTCTCCGGCAGCGCCGTCGTAGACTGGAACGACTCCACCGGCTTCGGACGAGGCGCAATCCGGGTCGAAGAGACGGACGAGATAACTGCGCCGCCTTCCTGGCGGAGCGTGGCGCCGTCGAGCTGCCCGGGGGCGAGGTGCCCGGACTGACCGGCATCTGGTAGTCAGATCACGCGCGGACGTTTTCCACGTCAGCCGGTCGCCTGCTCCACGCGCACCGCGCAGAACTTGAACTCGGGGATCTTCCCGTAAGGATCCAGTTCGTCGATCGTCAGCACGTTGGCTGCCGCTTCGCGGAAATGAAAGGGAATGAATACGGTACCCGGGATCACCCGGTCCGAGCGGCGAGCCGTCAGGGTGATCTCGCCCCTTCGTGATGCGACGGTCACCCGGGCCCCGTCGCCGAGCCCCAGCGTCACAAGGTCCTCGGGGTGCATCTCCACCTCCGGATGCGGCGCGATCTCGTGCAGCGCTCTCGACCGCCTCGTCATCGTGCCCGTGTGCCAGTGTTCCAGCAGTCTTCCCGTGTTCAGCACGAACGGGTAGTCCTCGTCCGGCAGCTCCTTCGCCG
>JARRPS010000232.1:0-3906 GCA_037382625.1 Gemmatimonadota bacterium
GACTACTATCACCCGATCTACCATGGAATCAGCAAGCTCGAGAACCTCTCCCCGGATGGCATCATCGGGAACGTGAGCGACTGGGATTCCGCGCGCCTCCACGACGCGGCATGGCCGCTAGCGAAGGCGGGTGTGGACCGGAAGATCGACCGGGCCCTGAAGCTGTGGGAGAGCTCCTACGGGAAGAAGAAGGTGGAGAGCGACGTATCCGTCGCGGCGCGGCTCGCAGTGGCAGGACGGATACGGCTGCTGCTCAGCGAAAAAGGGCGCAGAATCTGGGGTCACTTCGATCCTGCCACCGGTGACGTCCAGGTCCTCCAGGACGGGGGAGCGGACCCGGGCGGCAACGCGGTCGATCTGATCGACGAGATCGCGGAACGGACCCTGCAGCTCGGTGGTCGGGCCCTGGCCCTCGACGCGGAGCGCATGCCGACAGGCACGGGGATCGCCGTCGTTCTTCGCTGACGACGGAAGGTCAGTAGTAGGGGTTCGCTCCCGCTTCGTGGTTCGTGACGTCCACGATCTCGCGGATCTCCGGGAGCGACTCCATCAGAATCCGACGGATGCCCTGTGCCAGCGTCACGGCTGCCATCCCGCAACCCTGGCAGCCCCCCTGCATTTCCAGGAAGACGACTTCGTCCCGGACGTCCACGAGCGTCACCGCTCCGCCGTGACCGGCGATGGAGGGGTTGATCTGTGTCTCGATCACGTGCTTCACGCGGTCGGCCAGCGGGCCCTGCGGCGCGTTCTCGCCGATCGGCTTGATGTTCGGGTTCTCGACCTTGAACCCGCTTCCCTGCAGAGTCTCGACCCAGTCCACCGTTGCACCCTCGAGCAGCTCGGCACTGTCCGCATCCACGACGAGCGGAAACCCGCCGCCGTCCATTCGGCGATCGCCTTCGCCGCTTTCGCTCGTCTCGATCAGCGCGAGATCGTAGCGAGGCGCCAGTGGACTCGAATCGAGCACTTCAATGCGGACGGCGAGTTCGCCATCCTCCATCTCCATGAAGGCGAGGACCCTCTCCTTCGCCTGGTCCGTGAAAGTGATCACAGTCGGTACGTCCTCCCGATCGATCGGTCGCTCAGCCCCCCAGTGCGGCACGCAGACCGAAGAGCAGATTCGCCGGCCGCTCCGCCATCCGGCGCATGAAATACGAATACCACTCCGAACCGTACGGCAGGTAGATCCGCATGTTCAGCCCGTTCGAGACGAGCTGGCGCTGATACTCCCGCCGCACGCCGTACAGCATTTGTAACTCGAAAGCGTCCTCGGGGATCCCCTCGCGAGCGACGTGAGCGAGGGTGGCGTCGATCATCCGCTCGTCATGCGAGGCGATGGCCGTCCGCGTTCCGCCATCCAGCAGAAGTCGCATCAACCGTATGAAACTGGCGTCCACTTCGGACTTCTGCTGAAAGGCGACGGAGGCCGGCTCCTGGTAGGCCCCCTTGCAGAGCCGGACCGGTGCGCCGACTCGGACCAGCTCGCGGATGTCGTCCTCACTCCGCCTCAGGTAGGACTGGATGACGATGCCTACGTTGGAGTGCCTTTCGAACACGCGGTGGAAGATCTCCAGCGTGCGTTCGGTGTGCTCGGAACTCTCCATGTCGATACGCACGAAGTTCCCCAGGGACGCTGCGTGCTCGACGATGCCGAGAATGTTCTCGAAACAGAATTCGTGGTCGATGTCCAGTCCGAGCTGCGTGAGCTTCAGGGAAATCGTGGAGACCGCTTCACTGGCCTCGATCAGGTCCAGACTCGCCCGATAGGCGCGAGCCGCGGCTGCCGCCTCCTCTCGGACGCTCACGCTCTCGCCGAGAAGATCCATCGTGACCCGGAATCCCTCGTCGTTCAGGGCCTTCGCCGTGGTCAGCGCCTCTTCCGAGGTCTCGCCGGCCACGAACTTCGCGGCCATGTGCCCCGCCCCGGGGAGACCCGTGAGGATGCTGCGGACGCCCCTGCTTTCACTCATGAACAACAGCGTTTCTCGCAGCATCTTCAGCGTCCCTCCCGATCCTGGAGAACGCGACGGAATTCGTCGACTCCGAAGAGGGACTCCACGCGGAATCCCGCCTGCTCGATCGTTTCGCGCCCGCCTTCCTGGCGGTCCACGGCCGCCAGGATCATGAGCACCTCACCCTGTTCCGCCTTCACCGCCTCGCAGGCCTGGAGCGCCGAGCCCCCCGTCGTGATCACGTCTTCCACTACGACGACCCTGGCCCCGGACTCGAAGCAGCCCTCGACCTGCCGACCCGTTCCGTGCCTCTTCGCTCGCTTGCGCACCGAAAAGGCGTGGATCGGCCGCCCGCGCCGGAAACTCTCGCCGGCGATCGCATAGGCGATCGGGTCGGCGCCCATCGTCAGCCCGCCGACAAGGTCCGGTGTCAGCCCGGACGCCTCGACCGCATCCAGGCCCACCTCGCCGAGGAGGACCTGGCCTTCGGCGTGCATGGTCGTCGTCCGGCAGTCGATGTAGAAGTCGCTCTTGCGGCCCGATGACAACGTGAAGTCACCCAGCCGGAAGGACCGGTCGACGAACAGGTTCAGCAAGCGTTCACGTGCATTCATGACAGGTTCCGAAGAGCTTGATGTGGCGGGTGATGGGCGCGAATCCAGCCGCTTCCGCGACGGCCGCGAGCGTCCGGTCCAGGTCGGGGTGATCGAACGGAAAGACCCGTCCGCACTCGGTGCAGATCAAATGGTCGTGCCGTGCCGCGCCGAGCTGCACCTGATAGCGCTTGAACCCTTCATCGAAGTCGTGCTCGGTGGCGAGGCCGAGCTCGACCAGGAGGGCCAGCGTCCGATAGATCGTGGCCTTGCCGAGACTCTCTCCCCGCGCACGGAGCTCGGCAGCCACCTCATCCGCCGAGTAGTTCCGCGGCGACTCGAACAGCAGTCGCGCGATCGCCTCGCGCTGGTGCGTGAAGGGAAGCTCCCTCTCCCTCAGCTCGCCCCGCAGCACCTCCATCAGGAGGGCCGCGCAGCCGAGCGGTGGGCGGGTCGCAGGTACCGCCGGACTCGAATCGGTCATGCTGCTCCAGGTTCGTTTCGCCGAGCGCTCGGAAGTCGATCGGCGTTCATCAAACGGGCTTCGGGGAGGCCCGACCGGGCCAAAGTATCGAGATCCAGAGCGCGTCTCAACGAGGGCGACTCCGCTGTTGGAACCCCGTTCGGGTGAGACCGTTCGCTCGATTCGGTGTTCGATCGGTTGCGTACCCGGATCAGGTGAGCATCTTGCCGGGGGTCACGTGGCCATACTGCCCTGACAGCCACCCGAGCACTTGGATGTCGCCATGATCGTCGTGTTCACGAAGTCGAGCCCTTCACACTCCCGCAGGCGGAGGAAGATCGCCTCGCCATGGTTGCCGGTGGTCCTGCTCCTCGGATTCTCCGCCGCCTGTGGCACCGCATCCAGCGGAGAGAGCGACTCCGCCGCCGTCGAGGACCGGACGAAATCGCCGTCGGTCGAGGCCGAATCGACCCAGGAGGCCAACGGCGCTCCACGTCTCGGTCCGGATGGACGGCCCGTTCGCGTCGAAAGGGTCACGGTCGGCGGAGTCCCGATTTCGGTGGAGATCGCGGATACCCGCGAGCTGCGGGAGCGCGGCTTGATGAACCGGGACGCGCTGCCGGAGGACTACGGAATGCTCTTCGTCTATCCCGACGAGCGGATCCGGAGCTTCTGGATGCGCAACACAAGGATCCCTCTCGACATCGCGTTCATCGACCGCAACGGGTCGATCGTCAACATCGAACAGATGCAGCCGCAGACGGATGAGAACACCCTCTCGACCGGGCCGGTGATGTACGCTCTCGAGATGAGCCAGGGCTGGTTCGAGTCGAACGATGTCGAACCCGGCGACCGGCTGGAGTTCTGAACCGGCCGGTGCCGCGATCCGACGCGGGGG
>JARRPS010000233.1:0-3902 GCA_037382625.1 Gemmatimonadota bacterium
CAGCAGGCCTTTGATCCGCTGCTCACGCCCGGGGCGCGTAATTATTGGAAATCGCACAATTTCAGCGAGCTCAGCGACGGCCTGCTCGGGGAGATGCTCTCGGCGACGAAATCACTGCCATCGCCGCAATCGGAGATCTTCGTCGCGCAGGTCGGCGGTGAGGCAGCGCGGCGTCCGATCGACTCGACCGCCTACCCGCACCGCGATGCTGCATACGTGATGAACGTGCACACGCGCTGGGAGAGCCCCGCTGACGACACGCGCTGCGTGGACTGGGCGCGGGCATTCTTCGACGCGACGGCTCCCTACGCCACCGGCGGGGTGTATCTCAACTTCGTCAGCGAGGCCGCCGACGAGGAACGCATACGAGCCGCATACGGGGCGCACTTCGATCGCCTCCGGGAGGTAAAGCGGAAGTACGACCCGGAGAACCTGTTCCGCACCAACTTGAACGTCCGGCCCTGAAGGCCGGAGCCGGCCGGCTCAATGGTGGTGCGCGTGGCGCCGGTCCCGCCATGCGCACAAGGCGCAGTCGGCGAACAGGACGATCGCGACCACCAGTGCGAGCGCGATCACCAGGGTGCCGGTGAAGTAGAGCACCGAGTGAAGCGAGGCGTACATCGTTCACCTCCCGAAGAGGACTTCCGCACGGCTGAGGCTGTCAGGGGGGGAACGCGACAGACCGGCTTTATTCAGACTACCCCGGAGGGCCTGCAAAGATCGATCTGAATTCGGTCGAGTCCGCGTTCCCAAACCAGGCGCCCGATGCTAGATTCACGGGGTATTTTTGCCGCGTCGCCCCTCCTCCGACGCGTGGAGTCCTCGCGCTGAGCACGGCCCTGCGCAGCCGCTCCCGTATACCGGAGGTGGACTATGCGCCGGATCATCCCGTTTCTTCCGATCCTCCTCCTCGTTGCGATCCCCGGTTGCAGCGATCCTCCCACCGCTCCCGACGAGCCTGCGACCTTCAAGACGTCGTTCTCCGGTCATGAATCCGGCCGGCTCGTAGCCTCGGGTCAGCTCCGAGAGGGCGAATGGAAGGTCTCGTTCGGCGGGCATGCCGACCGAGGCGTTGACGGTTCTTTTCGAGGCAGCTGGCAGGCTCAACTCCACTCCGTGTCGGTCACCGCACTCGAGGGCGGCCATTTCGTTGCCACGGAGATCCTCGGCCTCAATTTCCTAGCTTCCGACAATCCCGCCGAATGTACCGCCCGGGCCAATCTCTACATGGCAGGCACGCTCGACGGCGTCCCCGGCTACCGCGCCAGGGTGCTCGCGGCGGACGCCGGCACGATCGGCGACGACGCGTTCGACACCTTCCGGCTGGTGATCTACGATACCGATGCGGTGCCTTTGTACGACACGTCCACCTCCGACCCGGCCCGTCCCGGAGGAGACTTCCCGGCCGTGTCCAACTGCCGGGGTGGCGGTCGTGCGGCCCTGGCCCACGGCAACGTCAGGATCTGGTTCACCGAGTAGCCAGGCGCCTTTCGCCTCTCTGTCCCGGGGCTGCCTTTCCGCGACCCCGGGGCCGACTAGATTGTTCAGGTCCCTTCGTTTGACCAGTCCCCCCAGACCGGGAGAGTTCCGGTGCCACGTCTGCTTCAGATTCTGGGCCCCGTGGTCCTCGGAGTCGCACTCGTCGTTGCGCTCGCCGCGGGCGGCTTCCCGTGGATCCTGGCCGCCGTGCTGATCGGCGCTGCGCTGCTCGTCGGCCTGAGGTCGATGCTGGGCTGATGGAGCTTACCGTGCTCCACCAGCTCGGGATCGCGCTCGGGCTGGGGCTGCTGGTCGGACTGCAGCGGGAGCGTGCGGCGAGCCGGATCGCGGGAATTCGCACCTTTCCGCTCATTACCGGTCTCGGCGTGTTGTGCGGCGTCGCCGCCTGGGAGCTCGGAGGCTGGGTCGTCGCGGCCGGGCTCGTGGCCCTCGCGGCGCTCACCGTGATCGCCAACGCGCTGCGTATCAAGAGCCCGGAATCGAGTCCCGGGATGACCACCGAGGTCGCGGCGCTGGTGATGTTCATGGTGGGTGTCGCCCTCACGCTGGGGCACGTGCTCGCGGCGATCGTGACCGGCACCGCCGTCGCGCTGTTGCTGCACTGGAAGGCTCCACTGCACGCCTTCGCCGATCGAATCGGCCCGCAGGAATTCGACGCGCTGATGCGGTTCTCCCTCATATCGCTGGTCATCCTGCCCGTTCTGCCGGACCACGGCTACGGTCCCTACGAGATTCTGAACCCGCGGCGAATCTGGATGATGGTCGTGCTGATCGTGGGGATCAGCATGGCCGGTTACGTGGCGTTCAAGCTGTTCGGCGCGAAACTGGGCACCCTGGCGGCCGGGATCCTCGGCGGTCTGATCTCGAGCACCGCGACCACTGTGAGCTATTCGCGCCGCAGCGCGGGCCACCCCGATCGGAGCCCGGCCGCGGCGATAGTGATCACGCTGGCATCGACCGTCGTCTTTGGACGGGTGCTGTTCGAGATCGCCGTGGTCGCCCCCACGATCCTCGGGGACACCGCAGGTCCGATCGCGGCAATGATGGGCGTGATGATCGTGGTTTCCGCGGTCCTCTACTTCACCGGAAGCGGCCGGCACGAACTCGAGATCGAGGACGAGAGCCCTCCCTCCGAGCTCGGGGCAGCGATCGTTTTCGGTCTCCTCTACGCCGTCGTTCTCCTGGGCGTCGCGTTCGCGGAGGAGCACCTGGGCAACCGCGGCCTGTACGCCGTCGCCGCGATCTCCGGACTCACCGACATGGACGCGATCACCCTCTCCACCTCCGAGTTGATGCGGACCGACCAGCTGGCCACGGACACCGGGTGGCGACTGATCCTGGTCGGATCACTGGCGAACCTCGTGTTCAAGGGAGGGATCGTAACCGTGCTCGGGCACCCCGTTCTGCGCCGGCGAATCCTGCTGGCCTTCGCGACCGCGATCGCGGGTGGGATCGCCATTCTCTTCCTGTGGCCGGGATGAGCGAAATCGGAGGGACGGGCGAAGACCGGGTGATCACGGTCGGCTCGCGGCGGGAGCGATTCCGTGAGATGCGACGCCCCCTGCTCGTGGGGGCCGCCGCACTCGCCGTCCTTCTGGTGGGAACTCTGGCCTGGACCTGGATCACCTGGCCGGACGTGAGCGAACTCGCGACGGAGTATCCCGATTCGACGGCGTTCATCGACCGCTACCGGGAATTGCGTCGGGAGGAGGGGGCGAGCGATCAGGTCGCGTGGACTCCGGTCCCCTACGATCGGATCTCGCCGAACCTGAAGCGGGCCGTGATCGCCAGCGAAGACACGGAGTTCTTCTTTCACGACGGGTTTTCGTCGCACGAGATGGGCGAAGCGATCCGCAAGGCGGTCCGGGAGCGGGAGGCGCCTCGCGGCGCCTCGACGATCACCCAGCAGCTCGCCAAGAACCTGTGGCTCGCCCCGGACCGGACCCTGACGCGGAAACTGCGCGAGGCCCTGCTGACGAAGCAGCTCGAGCGCTCGCTCGGTAAGGAGCGCATTCTCGACCTCTATCTCAACGTGGTGGAGTTCGGCCCCGGGATCTACGGGGCGGAAGCCGCGGCTCGACATTATTTCGAGAAGCCGGCGGACCGCCTGACGGTCCGCGAGGGTGCGATGCTCGCCGCCGGGCTTCCGAGGCCGAAATCGTGGAATCCTGCGAGCGGCAGCGAATACTACGCTCGGCGCGTGGACCGGATCCTCGAAATCGAGGGGAAGCTCGAGTTCCTGGACCGCTACTTCGGAACGGAAACGCCCTGAGTCCGCGGGGCGCAACGGTGTAGCAAAGAGTGGACAGGTTCGGCCAGCCGCCGGGCAAGTGCGGCGATGAGACAGTGGTCTATATTGATCTTTCGCAGCAACTTATCGTATGCTTTGCCAGAGTCGTGGG
>JARRPS010000234.1:0-3887 GCA_037382625.1 Gemmatimonadota bacterium
CGCGAGATGGAAGTGGTACTTGATCAAGGGGCGAAGCTGTCCGGGTCGGTCGGTCGCCGCTCCGCCAGCACGTTGGCCAGGTCCCGGGCATAGTCGGGGTCGACCGGGTCGAGCTTCGGCCACGCGATCCCCTTCTCGACCAGGATGATGCCGCCGATCTCCCCACGTCCTCCCGCGGGAGCCGGTAGCGGCAGCGGGTTGTCGTACTCGACTTCGATCCGGTAGAGGTGTGCGGTCGAGATCGCATGGCCCAGCCCCCACCACATCTCGCGAATGGGGATGCCCTCGACCCGACCATCCCGGTCCGATCCGGGGACGACTTCCCAGATGACATCGCCGGTCGTCACGTCCACGAGGCGGAGCCGCGTCGCGAAGTCGTGCACGTGTCCGCCGAGCGCCATCACGCGACCGTCCACGGCCGGGCTTCCCTGCCACGAGCGCATGCTCCTTCCCGGCGGGACGACGAACGTCCGGTCACCGACGAAGCCCATCACGTCGAGGTGGAAGGGGTAGACGTTGCGGGGCTCGATCAGGTTCTCGCCCTCGAGGCTGAAGGTGAAGGTCACGTGGAGGAAGACCTCGCGACGCTCCCCGTCAGCGATGCTGTCACCCCGAAGGGGGTGGAACTCGGCGGCGATGAGCAGCCGGTCTCCGGCCTCGACCGGATATCCGATGAGACCGGGAACGGCACCGCGCCGTGTGTGGGCGGCGGCGGCGAAGACCCTTCGCGCGACGGGAGAGAACAGCTCCCGGTCGTCCGGATCGATGAACGTGACGTGGTCCAGGAGCTCGAGCGGGAGCGGAAGCCCGTCGCGGTCCCGCATCGCGACCGTGAAGCCATGAAGCCAGCCGTCGATGGGCAGCGAAGTCATCTGAACCGGGATGCGGACGTTCGCGACACCCGGGCGCAGACGCACGGGTCCGATCACGTACTCGATCGTGTGCGCCGCCGCATCGCGTTCGACGCGGACGAGATCATCCCGGCCGGTGGGAAGCTCGGGTGGCGTTACGGTCGGTGGCCGGGTCTGTTGAGCCTGCGTCGACGCCGCGGTCCCGAAAAGGGCGAGGGCGGCGAGAAAGCTCGCCAGGGTCACGGGCGGGCGCGGGAGCCGGACACGCCCGGCTCCCCGCGGAGCGCGCGGTCGAATTCCGTCCGTCAGCCGGTCGGCGGCGGGACGTCGAAGTGAACGTAGTTCTTCGAGATGTACTCGGTCCACTGCTCGGGAACCTCGTCATCCGGGAAGATCGCCTCGACCGGGCACTCGGGCACGCAGGCCCCGCAGTCGATGCACTCCTCGGGATGGATGTAGTACTGGTCCTCTCCCTCGTAGATGCAGTCCACGGGACAGACATCCACGCACGAGGCGTCCTTGGTGTCGATGCACGGCTGTGTGATGATGTAGGTCATGGTCTCCCTGCCGATGCGGTCGATCTTCCGGAGCGTCGCGCGGAGCGGACGATCCGCGTTCGTGCCGTGTGCGGGAAGCAGAATATCCGACCTCACGCCGGCGGGCAACTTGGTGGGAGTTCGGGTGTAAGGGGAGCGCTCGGATCGGCACGACGGACGGCCTGCTCCGGTGGACGGACCCGCCGGAAGCAGGTAGTTTTGCGCGTTCCGCGACAGGTCGATGCGATCGAATTCGAAACGAGCGTGTGATGCGACAACTGCAGGTCATACAGCCCGCAGGAGCCGATGCGACCCCGTCGGCGTCCGGCGGCGGATGCGGCGGGCCCTCGCCCTCGTGGCCGGAGAAGAAGCCCCGCTGGCTCAAGGTCCGGGCGCCGGGCGGCGACAACTACCGGGCCCTCAAACAGATGATGCGCAGTCTCGGCCTCAACTCGGTCTGCGAAGAGGCTCATTGTCCCAACATCGGGGAGTGCTGGGACTCGGGTACGGCGACATTCCTGATCATGGGCGACAAGTGCACACGCAACTGTCCGTACTGCGCGATCGCGCATGGGCGCCCCGAGGAGCTGGACGAGGACGAGCCCCGTCGCGTGGCCGAGATGATCGAACAGCTGCAGCTGCGCCACGTCGTCATCACTTCAGTGGACCGGGACGACCTTCCCGACGGGGGCGCCCGCATCTTCGCCTGGACGATCGAGGAGATCCGCGCGCGCCTTCCGGAGTGCTCGATCGAGGTGTTGACCCCGGACTTTCGTGGAGACGGCGAGGCGATCGAGCGCGTGATCGAGGCGAAGCCCGAGATCTTCAATCACAACATGGAAACGGTGCAGCGGTTGCATCGGACCGCCCGCCCGGGCGGGCGATACCGCCGCTCGCTGGACGTGCTGAACACGGCGCGCGGGCTCGATCCGGATGTGCTGGTCAAGACGGGGATCATGCTGGGTCTCGGTGAGCACGCCGACGACATCCGCGGTTTCATGGATGATGCGCTGGAGGCGGGCGTACAGATCCTCACTCTGGGGCAGTATCTCCGGCCGACCGAGAAGCATCTCCCGATCGACCGCTACGTCGGTCCCGAGGAATTCGCCGAGTGGAAGCGCACGGGCGAGGCGCTCGGGTTCCTGCACGTCGAGAGCGGCCCCCTGGTCCGGAGCAGCTACCACGCGCGTGAGCAGGTCGAAGAGCTCCGGGCGCGCGCCGGCATCGCCTGAGGAGGGACACGTGGCCAGCACGGAGGAAACCGTGGCAGGCGAGGGGCTCGAGGGCATTTCCAAAGAGAAGCTGCTCGAGCTCCTGCGCACGATGCTGATGTCGAGGCGCTTCGAGGAGAAGACCGCCGAGTCCTACCAGATCGGCAAGATCGGCGGGTTCTGTCACCTCTACATCGGACAGGAGGCCGTGGCGGCCGGCGCGATCGGGGCGCTGCGGGAAGACGATTACGTCATCACCGCCTACCGCGATCACGCACAGGCGCTGGTGCGCGGAATCAGCCCGCGCACCGTGATGGCCGAGTTGTACGGCCGGATCGACGGCTGCTCGCGCGGTGCCGGCGGTTCGATGCACATGTTCGACAAGTCGGTGAACTTCATGGGCGGGCATGGCATCGTGGGCACCCACCTGCCGATCGCGACGGGCGTGGGCTACGCGATCCGATACCGGCAGACCGACCAGGTCTGTCTCTGCTTCTTCGGCGATTCGGTCGTGAACGGCGGTCCCTTCCACGAGGCCTTCAACATGACGGCCAAGTGGGAGCTGCCGGTGATCTACATCGTCGAGAACAACTCCTACGGGATGGGCACGGACATCGACCGGGTCGCGGCCGTGGACGAGCTCTTCACCCGGGCCTGCGCCTATGCGGGGAAGCGTGCGGAGCAGGTCGACGGACAGGACGTCCTGGCGGTGTACGCGGCGGTGGAGCGCGCCGCCGATCGGGCGCGGACGGAGAAGCGGCCCACCTTCATAGAGGCGCAGACCTACCGGTATCTCGGGCACTCGATGTCCGACCCGGCGCACGGTGTCTACCGGACGCGCGAGGAGGTGGCCGAGGAGCGGGAGCGCGATCCGATCAACACCTTCGTGGACCGTCTGACCGATGCGGGCATCCTCACCGACGACGATGTCGAGGCCATGGACCGCGAGATCATTGAAGAGGTCGAGGCCGCCGCCGAGTTCGCCGACGCCAGCCCGGTTCCGGGGCCCGAAGAGATCTACGCGAACGTCTATTCCGACGAATACCGGGGCGGACCGGACGGGAGGGACGCATGGCGGTGATCACCTACCGCGACGCTCTCAACCGCGCTCTGCGCGAGGAGATGGAGCGCGATGACAGCGTCTTTCTCCTCGGCGAGGAGGTCGGCGAGTACGACGGGGCCTACAAGGTCTCGAAGGGGCTCCTCGACCAGTTCGGCGAGTGGCGGGTGCGCGATACGCCGATCGCAGAGAACGGGTTCGCGGGCCTGGGCGTGGGAGCGGCGATGGT
>JARRPS010000235.1:0-6284 GCA_037382625.1 Gemmatimonadota bacterium
TCTTGACGGGAAGCGATCTCCGGATCTACGCTCTTCGCCGCCGGATCGATCGGCCGGGCCGCCCGGTCGGACACGTCGGACCACGACGAACGCGGACGCGGGGATGCTCACAGGAGCGAAGTCAGGGACCGAGGGTGGCGGCGACGTCCAGCTTCTGGAGAGGCTCACGGCTACCCGGACACAGATCGAAAATCAGGTCGCACGAAGGATTGTGGGCCAATCGGAGGTCGTCGAAAAGCTCCTGATCGCATTGCTCGCGGGAGGCCACGCTCTGGTCGTCGGAGTCCCGGGCCTCGCCAAGACGACACTGATCGCCACTCTCGCCGATGCACTGGACCTGTCCTTTCACCGGATCCAGTTCACACCGGACCTGATGCCGTCGGACATCACGGGCACCGAGGTTCTCGATGAGGACCGGGACTCGGGACGGAGGGTTTTCCGATTCGTGCGTGGGCCGATCTTCGCCCAGGTGATCCTCGCGGACGAAATCAATCGCACGCCTCCGAAAACCCAGGCGGCCCTGCTGCAGGCGATGCAGGAGGGCGAGGTAACGGCCGGCAGTACGACGTTCTCTCTGGACAGACCGTTCTTCGTTCTCGCCACGCAGAACCCGATCGAGCACGAGGGAACCTATCCGCTCCCGGAGGCGCAGCTGGACCGGTTCATGCTCGAGCTCCGGATCACCTATCCGAGCTTCGAGGAGGAACTGGCGGTCGCTTCGCTGACGACGGGGGGAAGTCCCGCCGCCGTGCAGCCGGTGATCGACGCCGAAGATCTGCTGTCCTTCCAGGAACTCGTGCGACGAGTGCCGGTGCCCCGCTCCGTCGTGGAGACGGCCGTGAGGCTGGCCCGTTCGACGCGTCCGGACGATTCCGATGCGCCGGCTTTCGTGCGCGAGATGGTGGCATGGGGAGCCGGACCCCGAGCCTCTCAATACCTGGTGCTCGGCGCCAAGGCGAGAGCCGCCCTGCAGGGTCGGGCGGCGCCTGACTTCGAAGACATTCGGGCCATCGCGCCCGACGTCCTGCGCCACCGGCTGGTACCCGGCTTCGAGGCCGAAGCCGCCGGACGCACAGCCGACGACCTCGTTGCCGAGCTGATCGGCACCGTGGTCCCCTGAGCGAGCGGGCCCGGGAAAAATGACTACCCTCACGACCCTTCTCCTGCTCTTCGGTCTCGTATCTCTCTCCGGGTTCTTCTCGGGAGCCGAGATCGCCCTTTTCTCGGTCCCCCTCACCCGGGCCCGGGCGCTGGCCGAGGAGGGCGTGAAGGGGGCCCGAGCGCTCTACCGCCTGAAATCCAATCCCGAGCGGCTGCTCGTCACACTTCTGATCGGCAACAATGTCGTCAACATCGGGGCGGCGTCCGTGGCCACCTATGCGGCGACCCAGACTTTCGGATCGGCCGGAGTCGGGATCGCAACCGGTGGCATGACTCTTCTCGTGCTGTTCTTCGGCGAGATCATCCCGAAGACGTATGCGGCGGCTCACGCGCTGAAGCTGTCGCTGATCACCGCTCCGCTCTTTCTCTGGCTGACCCGCCTGGCGCTGCCGATCGTGCTGCCGTTCGAAGCCATCAGCCGACTCGTACTCCCCCGGAGCCGGACGATCCCGAGCGTCACCGAATCGGAGATCCGGGCTCTGACGCAACTCGGCCACCAGACGGGGGCGATCGAGGAGCACGAACGCGAGCTGATCGAACGGGCTTTCGCCCTGGACACGACCCGCGCCTGGGAGGTCATGACACCGCGAACGGAGATCGCCGCCTGGCCCGCCGACCGAAAACTCTCGGAGGTCGCGAACGAGCTGGACACCGTTCCGTACAGTCGTATCCCGCTGTACGGCGAGTCGATGGACGACATCGTCGGCGTACTCTACGTTCGCGATGCCTACGAGGCGCTGAAGGCGGGCAGGGGAAGCCTCCCCCTGGGATCGTTGGGGCGCCAGCCTCTGTTCGTGCCGCATTCCGTCTCCCTGGTCCAGCTTCTCGGCGATTTTCGTGCGCGGCGGATTCACATGGGAGTGGTGGTCGACGAGCATGGGGGCACCGACGGCATCGTCACGCTGGAGGACATTCTGGAGGAGCTCGTAGGCGAAATCGTCGACGAGCGCGACCTCCCCGAGGAATCTGTAGTCCGGGTGGATGGAAACGAGATCATCGTCGAAGGCGGTACGGACCTCAAAGAGATCAATCAGCTCCTCGGGACTCGCTTCCCCGTACTGGAGCACCGGACCGTGAACGGCGTTCTGCTCGACCGGTTCGGCCGCGTGCCCGAAGCCGGGGAGATTCTCGAGCTCGACGAAGTCACGATCGAGGTGCTCGAGGCGAGCGAGACCCAGGTGCAGCGGGTCCGGATCCGTACCGCACCGGACCCGGAGGAAGGGACTTCGAACAAGCGTGAGACGGCGCCCGTACCGGCGGATTCCCCACCGGACCGGGCTGCAGGTGACAACGGGGAAGATCCGGATTCCGAAAAGGGCAGCTGACGGCCGTCAGAGAAACAACGTCCGGTATTGCTCCACCAGGATATCTGCGAAGAGGAAGGTGATCGCAGCCCCGAGGGCCAGAAACACACCGAACGGGACCTCCTTCTTCGTCTTGAGACTGCCAGGGCTCCGATGAAGATGGTCAACATTGCCCCGGCCGGCCCGAGAAAAGCCCCGACCATCGCCATCATCTTCATGTCGCCGCCGCCCATGGCCGGCTTCCTGAATGCCCACTCACCCAGTACGCCCACCGCGAACAGCACGCCGAAGCCGAGCACCGCCCCGAGCAGGGCGACCCATGGCGTCGGACTCCCCGGAAGGAGTGAAATCGCGAATCCGGCACCCAGCCCGCCGAGGCTCAAGGCATCCGGAATCAGGTAATGTCGCGCGTCGATGAGAGCGATCGCGAGGAGAAGGCTGAACAGGACCGCTCCCTGCAGCGCGTGCCAGGTGGGTCCGTACAGCGCCGCGATTCCGACCCAGATCGCCGCGGTCGTCAGTTCGAGGGCCGGGTATACCCAGGAGATCGGCTCACGACAGGCCCGGCACCTCCCACGGAGCGCCAGCCAGCTGAGGACCGGAATATTGTCGAACCAGGCGATCGGCTCTCCGCACCTCGGGCAGCGGGAGCGCGGCCGGATGAGGCTTTCTCCCTTCGGAAGGCGGCCGATGCACACGTTCAGGAAGGAGCCGACAGCCAGTCCCAGGACTCCCGCATACAGCAGGAAAAGAAGCTCAATCGGTCCCTGCACCGGCACCTCCGAAGATTCGATCCAGTAGAATGGCGGCGGCGATCGCCACGTTGAGTGATTCGGAACCTCCCGAGTGCTCGATCGCCACGATTCGCGCAGCGGCGTCCCTGACCGCCGGCGAGACGCCCGCTCCCTCGTTTCCGACCGCCAGTGCCACACGTTTCGGGGCTTCAACGACCCGCGGAAGAGGATCTCCGTCGGCCGCACTCGCCCAGATCGGAATCTCCCGCTCGGCGAGCCGACGGATCGCCTCGCCGCGCCGAATCTCCGATATCGGAATCCGGAAACTGGCGCCCGCCGCCGCCCGGACGACCTTCGGCGACCAGGGATCGACGGTGCCGGGTAGCACGATCACGCCCTCGACACCGAGCGCCTCAGCCGTGCGGATCAGAGTACCCAGGTTGCCCGGATCCTGAACGCCGTCGACCACCAGCAGCCGGGAGCCCACCGGCTGTCGATCGCCCCGGGGAATACCTGCGACGACGAGGATGCCCTGCGGGGTGACGGTATCCGACAGCTCTGCCAGCTCCCTTTCGGAGACCCGTTCGCACGGCACCCTTCGCTCGCCGAGACGATCGAGGATGCCGCGGACCTGAGACTCGGACGCAGCCTCGTCGATGTAGAGGCAGAGTTGAACTTCTACTCCCGCCTCCACCAGTTCCTCGACGACTCTCCAGCCTTCCGCGAGAAAGAGCCCCGTACGCTCCCTCTCCTTGCGCCGGGTGAGCGCAGACAGCCGCTTGTGCAGAGAACGACTGATCATCGGGATCGGCACGACGGGCGTTGAGTCGAGCGAGGCGCCGAGACCGTCCCGCTCGACACCCGCGCAGGATATCGTGATTGGAGCGGAGTCATGGACACAGAGAAGAGGCCTCCCGTAGCCCTGACCATTGCCGGGAGCGACTCCGGCGGAGGTGCAGGCATCCAGGCCGACCTCAAGACCTTCCAGGCCTTCGGGGTTTTCGGGACGTCCGCGGTGACCGCGATCACCGTCCAGAACACGGTCGGCGTCCGCGCCGTCCACCCCGTGCCTCCAGCCATCGTCGAGGGACAGATCCGCGCGGTATGCGAAGACCTGAAGCCCCTCGCCTGCAAGTCGGGCATGCTGGCCGAGGTCCCGATCATCGCCTCCGTGGCCCGGACTCTCGCTGACGTTTCGATCCCCGAGTACGTGCTGGACCCGGTCATGGTCGCGACGAGCGGAGATCCGCTGATCGCCGAATCGGCCGTTTCCGCGCTACGCACCGATCTGCTTCCGCTCTGCACTCTCGTCACGCCCAACATTCCGGAAGCCGAGATCCTCGCGGGAATCGAGGTCGGGGACGAGACCGGCATGCGAAAAGCCGCAGACCGGATCCTCTCCCTCGGTGCGCCGGCCGTCCTGATCAAGGGGGGGCACCTCCCCGGCGCACAGGTCGTGGACCTGCTGTTCACGTCGGAGGGGGAGAGAGTCTGGCGCGTGGACCGGCTCCCCGCCGGCAACGCTCATGGCACCGGATGCACTCTCTCGGCCGCGATTGCCGCCGGTCTCGCGCTTGGCCACGAGCTCGAGAGTGCGGTGGACCGCGGAATCCGATTCACGCGTCGGGCCCTCGAGACCGCCCCGGGCCTCGGCTCCGGAGCCACGCCCCTCAACCACGGGGCGCGTCCGTCAGATAACGGTCTGCCGCCGTGACCGCGGCGCTCACCAGTTCCTGAAAAGCCCGCATGACCCGTTCGGTGGTGGAGAGGACCTCCTCATGGTCCAGCGCTTCGCCACCAAGCCCTGCGGCGTAGTTCGTCAGGCAGCTGACGCCGAAGCAGCGAAGCCCGCGAGCGCGTGCCACGATCACCTCGGGTACCGTCGACATCCCGACCGCGTCGGCGCCCAGCGAACGCAGCATGCGGATCTCCGCCGGTGTCTCGAAGCTCGGCCCCAGCAGCCCTGCGTATATCCCTTCGTGCAGCGGCACTCCGGTCCTCTCCGATGCCTCGCGAAGCGCCCCGCGGAGCTCCGCGTCCCATGCCTCGGTCATGTCCGGAAACCGGGGCTCGCCCGGAAGAGAGGGGCCGAGGAGAGGGTTCGTTCCGGTCAGGTTCAAGTGATCACGGATCGCCATCAGATCGCCCGGAACGAAATCCGGGTGGATCGCACCGGCGGCATTCGAGAGGAAGAGAGCCTGGATTCCGAGATCCGCCAGGACCCGGATCGGAAAGGTCGCGCGCCAGGCCGGATACCCCTCGTACAGGTGCGCCCGGCCCCGCAGCCCGACGCAGGCGACGCCGCCCAGCCTGCCCAGCACCAGTTCCCCGGAATGCCCTGCCACGCCGGGGTCCGGGAAACCTTCGATCTCATGATAGGGCACGCTCGAGGCGCCCTCGAAGCGAGCCGCGAGGTCGCCGAGCCCGGATCCGAGCACGAGACCGATTCGCGGGCTGAACCCCGGAGCGCCATCGCGGATTGCGGCCGCGCTCCGACGGGCCCGATCGGCGAGATCGGCAGGAACGCTCATGCCAGGACTCCCGCCAGAGTAGCCGTCATCCATGTCGCTACGGTGCCTCCCAGCATCGCTCGCATGCCCAGGGTCGAAAGATCCTGCCTGCGGGAAGGAGCGATTCCCCCGATGCCGCCAATCTGCATCGCGATCGACGAGAAGTTGGCGAACCCCGTCAGTGCATACGTGGCGATGATGGCAGACTTCGGTGACAACTCGGAACCGGTGGCGAGTCCATCGGCGAGCATCTGGAACGCCACGAACTCGTTCGCCACCATCTTGACGCCGAACAGGCTTCCGATCTCGGCCGCATCCGCCATCGGGACGCCGATCAGCCACGCGACCGGCGCGAAGAGGTACCCCAGGATCATCTCGAGCGTGACGCCCTCGATGCCCACGAGACCGAGCGTCCAGCCGAGGATGCCGTTGGTCAGTGCGATGAGGGCGAGAAAGGCGATCAGCATGGCACCCACGTTGAGCGCGAGCTTCATTCCGTCGCTGGCTCCGCCCGCGGCTGCATCGATCACGTTGGAGTAGTCCAGATCGAGTTCGGACTTCATGTCCTCCGCCGT
>JARRPS010000236.1:0-6112 GCA_037382625.1 Gemmatimonadota bacterium
TGTTGGAATGGCCGATCACGATGCTCTCCTCGATCTCGCCCCGCAGATAGCAGAGCGGACCGGCGGCGAGGCACTCATAGGAGCCTCCGAGCAGGCGCGAGCCGGGACCGGCGTGCAGCGGTCCGGCGAGCCGGGCCCCTGCCCGCACTTCAACTCCCGGTTCGAGCCGGATGCCTCCATGGCGAGTGTCGAAGAGCACGCCCGGTTCGACGGTCACGCTCTTCGCCAGGAAAACCGGTCCCTCGCCCACGCCGTGGCTGCCGCGGGGCGGAGGGGTCGGTGGGCCGATCGCGAGGTCGGCCGCAAGTTGATCGGGATTCCGCTCGATCAAGTCCCACACGCGCGACAGGCGCGAGCCGGCCAGCTCGATCTCGCCGGAACCGGACAATTCGCCGGGCTCCCGAAACCAGGAGGCCTCTGGAGCCTTCAGGCCGTCGGGAACCCACGCACCCACGGGCTGGCCATCGGCGAGGAGCAGGAGCACATCCTCCGCGTCGGGCCTGGACCAGCGACTGCCGACCGATGGCACGAACCGGGAGCTCAGGAACAGTCGATCTCCGGCCCGAGTGTCCGGGTCGCCCTCTCGATGATCCATGTCCCGATCCAGCACCGGTGGCGCGCCCGGCTCATCGAACGCCGTCAGCCAAGAGCGTGAAAGCGCCGCCGTCACGCGGCAGCCGGTGAATGCCTCCGTACGCTCCCGCAGCAGGCGGTCGCCAAAACGGAGTTCACCGCAGGGGCGCGTCAGAGCGAACGGGTGCCACTGGTCCGTGACCCTCTCGTCGAACAGATAAACCTTCACCTGGCCCGCCTTCACGATCGATCGAGGAATGTCATAAAACGCTTGAGATCTGAGGCCATATTCGTTGGCATGACAAGAACTTCATTGCCAGATCTGGCCCACACCACATTTCCCGATCCCTCGAGGATCGCGGCCTCGCCGACCACGACGTTGCCCTCTCCGTCGGCCGCGCGTGTACGAGCGAGGGCGGACCAGGTCCCGACGTCGTCCCAGGAAAAGGTGGCCCGTGCGACTTCGACCCGATCGGATCTCTCGAGGACACCCACGTCGACGCTGACGGGTTCGGCCTCCTGAAAGAAAGCCTCGGAATCCCCACTTTCCAGGAACGGGAGGGCGGACACCAGCTCGTGAGCATGGCGACCCGCCTCCTCCAGAAGATCGCACGCCCGCCAGACGAAGATTCCCGAATTCCAAAGGAACCGACCCGAGGCCGCGTATTCCGAGGCAGTCTCCGCGTCGGGCTTCTCGTGGAACTTCAGCACCGAGTTCACACCCTCCGCCAGTTCTTCGCCGGTCTCGATGTACCCGTAACCGGTCTCCGGGCGACCGGGTTCGATGCCGAGACAGACCAGGCCGTGCCTCGAGACGGCGGCCCGACAGGCCCGGTCGATCGTCTTGGCGAAGGCATCGAACGGCTCGATCACGTGATCGGAATGGAGCGAGATCATCACGGCGCCCGGCTCCTCGCGCTCGATCTCATGCGCGGCCCAGACCAGTGCCGGTCCCGTGCTTCGGGCGATCGGTTCCACCAGGAATTCGTCGTCCGTCAGGTCGGGCACGGCGCGTCGGAAGGGATCCACGAGGCCGCGTCCGGTGAGGATTCGGACCCGGTCCCGACCCACGAGGCGCCGGGCCCTTTCCACGGTCTCGAGGATCAGGGAGCGTTCGCCTCCCAGAGGAAGAAGCTGCTTCGGGCGGGCCGGCGTCGAGGCGGGCCAGAACCGAGAACCGATTCCTCCAGCGAGGATCACGGCGTATCGGCCGGGCTGCTGCGAGTCAGTATCGGACATTCGGATCCGGGGTCGGGGAGGAAGTGTGGCCGGCGACCCTCGCGGCGCCGGCTTTCGACCTCGCGTACGGGGCGAAGTCTGCTATTATACCCGGCATTCGGGCAACCCGGACCCATGGGAACGAGGCAGCAAAGATGTCATACACGAAGCGGAGCACGGCGATCGCGGCCCTTGCCGGCGTTCTGGTGGCGTGCGGCGATTCCACGGAGCCGATTCAGATCCCGCTTCCCGAGGAGACGACGCAGGCTACGGTCGCCGACTTCATATCGGGCGACCTCCTGGATCCCTCCGGATTCGACATGATTACGCGCAGCGTGGTCCGGACCGACCAGGTGAGCGGCTGGGACTTCGTCTATCTGCTGGACGAGGAAGTCGGCCCGGCGCTCGTGACGCGTGGTTCCTACGTCCTCGACGAAGACGAACAGTCGGGCGTCCAGGTGGTGACGGTCACATTCGACGATCTTCTCGAGGCACCGGAGTCCGGGTACATCACGAGCGAACCGATTCCGATCTCCGAAGGCGGTGTCTTCGTCACCCGAAGTCGCGATGATGCCGCATTCGGCAATCTCCGCTGTCGATACTTCGGAAAGTTCTCGATCGACGAGATCGACGAAGAACTCGGACTGATGACGTTCAGCCACCTGATCAACCCGAACTGCGAGAGCCGAAATCTGAATCCGGCCACGAATCCGTGATCGACATTCGATTCCTGAGGGCCGATCCCGATACGGCGCGTGCGGCGCTGGCCCGGAGGTCGGACACGGGCATCGAGGCGCTGCTCGAGAGCGTGATCGAGACCGACCGCCGCCGTCGCGAGCTGCTCGGAGAGGTCGAGGCGCTGAAGCAGCAGCGCAACGAGACGTCCCGCGAGATCGGAGAGCGGAAGCAGCGTGGCGAATCGGCGGAAGAGCTCATGGTCGCCATGAAGTCCGTCGCAGAGCGGATTCGAGGCCTCGACGGAGAGCTCAACCGGGTCGAACAGGAACAGCGGACCGCGCTGCTGCAGATCCCGAATTTGCCCGATCCGAGAGTCCCCGCGGGCGAAGAGGGGGACTTCGAAGTCGTCCGCGAGTGGGGCACACCCCGAGCCGCCGGTGAAACCGATGCGGCGCACTGGCAGATCGGTCAGGATCTGGGCCTGCTGGATCTGGAGCGGGGAGCGAAGATCACCGGTTCGGGATTTCCGGTGCTTGTCGGAGCCGGAGCCCGGCTGAACCGGGCATTGATCCATTTCATGCTGGATCTGCACACCACGGAGCATGGTTATCTCGAGGTCGCGCCCCCCTTTCTCGTCAATCGCGATAGCCTTCGGGGAACGGGGCAACTGCCCAAGTTCGAGGACGATCAGTATCGGACCGTCCCGGACGACCTCTTCCTCGTCCCGACAGCCGAGGTTCCGGTTACGAACCTCCACCGGGACGAAATTCTCGATGGCGCCGATCTGCCGCTGGCCTACGTCGCCTACACCCCCTGCTTCCGACGCGAGGCCGGTGCGGCCGGGCGCGATACGCGGGGCCTGCTGCGGGTCCATCAGTTCGACAAGGTCGAACTCGTTCGATTCACGCATCCGGAGGCTTCGGTCGACCAGCTCGAGTTGTTGACGCAGCACGCCGAGAGCGTGCTCGAGCGACTCGAGCTTCCGTTTCGGCGAATCCTGCTGCCGGCCGGTGACCTGGGATTCGCGAACGCCATCACCTTCGATCTCGAAGTATGGTCGCCAGGCGTGGAGCGGTGGCTGGAAGTCTCGAGTTGCTCGTCGTACACCGATTTCCAGGCCCGACGAGCCGGGATTCGCTACCGGGACCCGGGCGCGGGCAAGCCGGAGTTCGTGCACACGCTGAACGGGTCGGGTGTCGCGCTCGCGAGGACTCTCGTCGCTCTTCTGGAGAACCGACGGGAGGCGGACGGTTCGGTCTCGATCCCGGATGCGCTCCGACCCTACACGGGATTCGATCGGCTCAGAGTGTCGTGATCGGACGCGTTTCGTCCGGCCGGCGGGCCGTGCCCGTCGCGGTGTTCCTGCTGTTCGTCGCGGTACTCGTGTCCTACCTGGTCTATACATCGCAGATTGCCGAGGAGCTCCGCCAGGACGCAGCCGTTTTCAGCCGGATCTACTTTCAGACCGTCCAGGCGGCCGCGTCTCCTGAGGGCTTTACGGCGGAGGGCGAGTTCGCGCTCCTGCGGCAGCTCTACGCACTCGGCATTCCGGTGGTCCAGACCGACCTCCAGGGGGCGCCGACGTTGATGGTCAACCTTCCCTTCGAGGCGGACCTCGAGAACCCGGAGGACAGGGCCCGTGTGCGTGCGTACGTCGAGAGGCTGGACGAGGAGAACCCGCCCCATGTCGATGGGGAGGCGGGCTTCGTCGTGCACTACGGCGAGCCGGCTTTCCTGCGCCGCCTACGTTGGATTCCCTGGCTGCAGGCCACACTCCTGCTGACCGTAGTGGGGATCGGCGCCTGGATCGTCCGCACATCGAACCTCGCCGAGCGGGAGCGCATCTGGTCGGGAATGGCCCGGGAGTCGGCGCACCAGATGGGGACACCGCTCAGCTCCCTCGTGGGCTGGCTCGAACTCCTGGAGGCCGACAACCTGGGGGCCAGCGGCAGCATCCAATTCGGGGACTCGGCCGTGGATGTCCACGAGGAGATGCGACACGATCTGCTGCGTCTCGAGAAGGTGTCTCGGCGCTTCGAGGCGATCGGGCGGACGCCGGAGCTGCGTCCGGTGGACGTGACCAAGCTGCTGAGGAACCTTTCGCGGTATTTCGAGGCGCGGCTTCCCACGCTCGGAGGTCGAATTCAGCTGGAGACCGCGCTTCCCGGGGTCTCTCCCATCGTGCAGGGTGACGAAACACTCCTCGAATGGGCATTCGAGAACCTGGTGGTTGTTCGACGTCGGAGTCACGACCAAGCAGGGTGGCTGGGGTGTGGGGCTCTCGCTTGCCCGGCGCATCATCGTCGAAGTGCACGGAGGGACACTGCGTCTGGAAGAGTCCGATGAGGGCGCGGTCTTCGCCCTCGAGTTGCCGCTGGCCGAGGCCGCCGGGTGATGATCGCTCTCAATCCAGAGCAGAAGGCGGCCGTGGAGCACGGCGAAGGTCCGCTGCTCGTGCTGGCCGGGGCCGGCTCCGGAAAGACCCGTGTACTGACGGCGCGGGTGGCCCGTCTCGTCTCGATGCTCGGGGTGCCGCCGCGCCGGGTCCTCGCCGTCACCTTCACCAACAAGGCCGCCGGCGTGATGCGGGATCGGATCGCGGAGCAGCTCGGAGAAGATCCTCGGGGCCTCTGGGTCGGTACCTTCCATTCCATCTGCGCCCGGTTGCTCCGGCGCGAGGGGGACCGCCTTCCGCGCGGCTCCCGATTCACGATTTACGATGAGGATGACGCGCGCCGGGCCCTGAAGCGGGCGATGGACGAGGTGGACCTCGACCCCGCGAGGTGGGCTCCGAACGCCCTCCGGTCCCGCATCTCCGATGCCAAGAACGCCCTTGTCGGACCGGACGAATACACCGAGCAGGCATTCGATCTGATGTCGCGGGCGGTGGCCCGGGTCTACCCGGCCTACGAGAAGATTCTGGTTCGCTCCAACGCCTACGACTTCGACGATCTCCTCGTCCATACCGTGCGGCTTCTCGAGGATCATGCCGACGTGGGAGAACGGTACGCCGAAAGGTTCGTTCACGTCCTGGTGGATGAATACCAGGACACCAACCACGCTCAGTACCGCATCGTCCGCCGCCTGGCTCAGGGACATGGGAACGTCTGCGTGGTCGGTGACGACGACCAGTCGATCTATGGCTGGAGGGGAGCCGATGTCCGGAACATCCTCGATTTCGAACGGGACTTCGGTGGAGCCACCGTGGTTCGCCTGGAAGAGAACTACCGGTCCACGCCCTCGATTCTCGAGGTCGCGAACGCGGTCATTTCCCACAATCGGTCCCGAAAAGAGAAGCGTCTCCGGACTTCGCGGCCTGCCGGAGAACCGGTCAGCGTGATGCGTTTCGCCGACGGGCGTTCCGAGGCGGCATGGGTCGTCGCCGAGATGGAGCGCGGCAGCGGAGGGTTTCGCCCGGATGAAGCGGCGATTCTGTACCGGACGAACGCGCAGTCACGCCCCTGCGAGGATGCGTTGCGCCGGGCCCGGCTGCCTTACCGAATCGTAGGCGGCGTTCGTTTCTACGAGCGGCGTGAGATCAAGGACGTGTTCGCCTACCTTCAGCTCGTCGTGAACCCCGCGGACGAAGCGGCGTTCGCACGTGCCGTCTCCTGGCCGCGCCGGGGCGTGGGATCGGTGACGC
>JARRPS010000237.1:0-5019 GCA_037382625.1 Gemmatimonadota bacterium
AAACCGGCAGGTCAACCTGAGCGAGGAGAATCGCACCAACGCGCGTCGCGAACTCGTGAGCACGCTCAAGGACGAAGACTCAATCCTGTTCTCGCCGGCGGAGGGACCAGCAGGTGTTCGAGGTACGGGAAGCCGACGGATCGCACATCGGGATCCTGTACATGGACTTCTTCATGCGGGACAGCAAACGCGGGGGTGCGTGGATGAACAGTCTCCGCTCCCAGTCCCGATTCGATGGCGAAGTCACTCCAATCGTGACCACCAACTTCAACTTCCCGGCTCCGACGGGCGAGACGCCTGCGCTACTCTCGTTCGGTGACGTCGAGACGCTCGCGCACGAAATGGGACACGCACTCCATGGCCTGTTCTCCGACGTGACCTACCGGTCGCTCTCGGGCACCTCGGTGGACCGCGACTTCGTCGAGTTGGGCTCCCAGATCATGGAGAACTGGATGGGCGAGCCGGAAGTGCTGGCGCTCTACGCGAGGCACTTCCGGACGGGTGAGCCGATTCCGACAGCACTGATCGAGAAGCTCGATGCCGCCTCGAAGTTCGACCAGGGGTTCGCGACGGTCGAGTATCTGGCCGCGTCCTATCTCGATCTCGCCTGGCACACTCTCACGGAGCCGGCCGGCGCCGAGCCCCGGTCGTTCGAGACGGCCGAGATGGACCGGATCGGCTTGATCGAGGAGATCATTCCGCGCTACCGGAGTCCGTACTTCGCGCACATTTTCTCGGGCGGCTACTCGGCCGGCTACTACGCCTACATCTGGGCGGAAGTCCTGGACGCGGACGCGTTCCAGGCGTTCAAGGAGACGAGCCTGTTCGACCGCGAGACGGCGGAGAGATTCCGGCGCGAAGTCCTCTCGCAGGGGGGCACGAGGCCGGGGATGGAACTGTACCGGAACTTCCGGGGTCGGGATCCATCGATCGAGCCGCTTCTGGAGCGACGGGGGCTGGACGGCAACTCCTGAGATCGAACGACGGTACGGATGCAAAGAAGGGCCGCTTCGATGCTTCGGAGCGGCCCTTCTTTCTGCCCGGGCTGCAGAGTCCGCGGCGGGTCAGATCTTGACGACGTTCGAGGCCGCCGGACCCTTCTGACCCTGGACAACGTCGAATTCGACGATGTCGCCCTCGTTGAGGCTCTTGAAGCCTTCCGCCTGGATGGCGGAATGGTGCACGAAGTAGTCCTTTCCGCCTTCATCGGGCGTGATGAAGCCGTAGCCCTTTTCGTCACTGAAACACTTCACGGTGCCACGCATACGCATCGTCCTGCTCCTGTGTTCGGTCAACGTTCGGAGTTCGGACGATACCGCAGCTTCCGACCGCTTGACGCAATCGCGGACTCGACCCCCGCGCTGGGCTCCGGGACCACCAGGCCCCGGTATCTGCTGCGCCATCGACGCGCCGACTCTCGATCGATCCGACCGGGCTCTGGCTCCCCGATCTCGCTCGGATCATCTTCCGAATGACGGTGGCACGGCGATCCCGGCGAGTGACATCGCGCAGGCTTCCCGACGTCGTCCCGAGCGTCGCTGGCTCCGGACCGATCGAACAGGAGAGGAAGGCGCAGGTGAAGAAATCCGTGCGATTCCGCGGTGCCGGCGGCCGCTGCCTCGTGGCGGGAGTCTGGGTGCTGGTAGTCTCCGCGCCGGGCCCGGCCCAGGTCGCGACTCCCGACACCGCGTCGGCTCAGCCGACCCTGGAGGCCCTCGTGGACCTGTCGATCCGGGCCTATGGCGGTGAGGATGCGCTGGCGGGTGCCGGAGAGAGCCTGCAGCGGGGCACCGTGACCTCGGCGATGCGAGGCGGCGCCGAGGGTCGACTGCTACGGGTCTATCAGCGCCCGATCCGGCTTCGGGTCGAGATCGACTATCCGGGAAACGAAACCGAGGTCCGGATCCTCGACGGCGGGCGCGGATGGCGAAACGGCGCTGCGGCGAGCAGACCCATGTATCAGTCGATGCTGCTGCAGGCGGCGCGGCTGGGAATGCCTGCCCTGCTCTCGGAGTTCCGGGACGGTCTCGAGGATCGCGGATCGGTGCAGCGGGAAGGGAAGGAGCGTCGTGTGCTGGCGCTCGAATTTCACCGCGGCCTCGAGATTCAGGCCGAGATCGATCCGGAAACCGGTCGGGTGCTCAGATCCGAGGGCTCGATCAGCGCCCCGGGAGGGAACGTCGTGCTCCGGTTCGCGACAGAGTATTCCGATTTCCGTAGAGTGGACGGACTGCTCGTTCCCTTCCACGAGGTGAACTGGGCGCAGGGTCGCAGGACGGGCGAGACACAGCTGGAGACCGTCGAGTTCGGTGTGAGTCTTCCCCCCGGGGCCTTCCATCCGCCGGTCGAAAACCCGGATGATCGAGAGGTGAGACGCACGCGAACCTGAGAAGCGAGCCGTCAGGCCGCGTCCGAACCGGTGGCGCGCTTCACGTACCGACCGTTCACCGTGATTCGCCGGGACGCTGCGTCGCCGGCCTCGACCGTGCGCGTGGATTCGACGGGCACCAGGCCGAAGCGGGCCAGGTGGTCGTCCAGGTCCTCGGCGTTCAGCAGGTAGTGAAGCCCGGCTTCGTGACCGGCATGGACGCCGGGCTCATCGGGAATGGGTCGGAGCGGCTTGCCTTCCAGCTCGGTGCCCGGCGCGAAATTGGCCAGGAGCAGCTCTCCGCCTTCCTCCAGTACTCGACTCGTCTCGGCGATGGCGCGCTCGAAGGTCGACCGGTCCGGTGCGTTGTGATAGACGCCGAGCGAGACGACGAGGTCGAAAGCGCGATCCGCGAATCCGCCGAGGTTCTCCATGCGTCCCACACGAACCCGACGGGCGGCTTCGCGCTCTCCGAGAATCTGGCCGACCCGGAATCGGGTTCTCCGCACCATGGGCTCGGATGCGTCGATCGCATGAAGATCGCAGCCCGCTCGCGCCAGAAGTTCCGCATTCCGGCCTCCGGCGCACCCGATGTCGAGCACTCGCAGGCCGTCGGGCCGCTCGCAGCTCGACAGCCAGGCCTTCAGCCGCGCATCGGGCTCTCGCCCCGCGAATTTCTCGACGACCTCGGGCCTTTCCCAGTATGCTCCGGCCTCGTCGTGCATCGTCCACTCCGGCTTTCGCGACTCCCCGTGAGTTCCATCCCGACCCATGCGGTCCTGCCCGGACCCGTCCCGGAGAGCAGCGCTCGAAGGCCGCGATCGCGGCGAGGTTCCGGCCCGGATGGACACGGTAGCCGGCCTGCGTCGGACTCGCTAGAATCCCGGAGCCCGGGGCAGGATTTACGTCGCGGCTTCTGCTCAGCGAACCGCAGCCATAGCAAGAGGATAGAAGAATCATGCAAGATTTTCTGGAGCGCCTCGGCATCGAGGACCGGAATCTCGGCGGATTCGCCGGTAGCTGGATCGGCTCGGGACCGGAGCTCGAGGTCACGACGCCCATCGACGGGTCGGTGATCGCCTATGTCCGGCAGGTGAGCGAAGAGGAAGCCGATCGGATCGTCGCGAGAGCGCACGAAGCCTTCCTCGAATGGCGGAAGATCCCGGCCCCCAAGCGGGGGGAAGTCGTCCGCCAGCTGGGACTCGCCCTGCGCGAGCACAAGGAAGATCTCGGCCGGCTGGTGAGTCTCGAGATGGGCAAGATCCGGGCGGAGGGCGAAGGTGAGGTCCAGGAGATGATCGACATCTGCGACTTCGCCGTCGGACTTTCCCGGCAGCTGTACGGGAACACCATGCAGTCCGAGCGCCCGGACCACCGGATGTTCGAGCAGTGGCATCCACTGGGCGTCGTGGGCGTGATCACCGCGTTCAACTTCCCGGTCGCGGTCTGGAGCTGGAATGCGGCGCTCGCGGCGGTATGTGGCGATTCAACTCTCTGGAAGCCTTCGAGCAGCGTCCCGCTCTGCGGTATCGCGATCACGCACATCGCCGAGAAGGTCTGCCGCGCCAACGACGTGAACCCGGCGATCTTCTCACTTTCGGTGGGCAAGGGATCCGTGGTCGGGGAGAAACTGCTTCGGGACAAGCGGATTCCGCTCGTCTCGTTCACCGGCAGCACGAACATGGGCACGCGCGTCGCTGAAGTCGTCGGCAAGCGTCTGGGGCGCACGATCCTGGAGCTGGGCGGCAACAACGCGATCGTCGTGACACCGAGCGCGAACATGGACCTCGTCCTGCCCGCGATTCTCTTCGGCGCCGTCGGTACGGCCGGACAGCGATGCACCAGCACCCGCCGGATCATCGTGCACGAGTCGATTCGGGAGGAGTTGATCGATCGACTCGCAGCCGCCTACGACGGGATCCGAATCGGCGACCCGCTCGATGACGACACGCTGATGGGTCCGCTGGTCACGAAGGGCGCCGTCGAGGACATGATGAACGCGATCGACCGGGTGAAGGCCGAGGGCGGTGAGATCGTGACCGGGGGGAAAAAGCTCGGAGGAGACGACTACCCGGGCGGTCACTACGTGACGCCTTGCATCGCGTCCGTCGAGAACGAGTACTCCATCGTGCAGGAGGAAACGTTCGCCCCGATCCTCTACATCATCGGCTACGGCAAGAAGGGTTCGTCGGTGCGGGAGGCGGTCGGCGAGATCGAGGAAGCGATCCGGATCCACAACGGTGTTCCGCAGGGACTCTCCTCGGCGATCTTCACCGACAGCGTGCGCGAGGCGGAGTACTTCCTCTCGCACCGCGGAAGCGACTGCGGGATCGCGAACGTCAACATCGGGACGAGCGGCGCCGAGATCGGTGGCGCGTTCGGTGGTGAGAAGGAGACGGGCGGAGGTCGCGAGTCAGGATCGGACTCGTGGAAAGCCTACATGCGCCGCCAGACCAATACGGTCAACTGGAGCGAAGACCTGCCGCTTGCACAGGGAATCAGCTTCGGCTGAGCCTTCCGCCCGGGGCGGCTTCGGTCTCCCCGGGCGCCTGGCCACCCGGACCGGGCAGGAACGCGCCGTCCGTCCGAAGGTGCAGCGTGATCGCCGAAAGCAGTTGCTCCAGGCCTTCACGCCCTTTCCGCAGGCCGAC
>JARRPS010000238.1:0-6010 GCA_037382625.1 Gemmatimonadota bacterium
GCTCGAGCCTGACCGGCTTTCCCGAGGCGCTGATCCCGATGTACGAACGGGTGCTCACGTGGCTTCCTCGCTTTCAGATCGATGGGCACGCAGCCGTCGACTATTCGGTCGCCTATCCCCGACCCGCCTTCGACCGTCAGTCCATCCACTGGGACCTGAACTACTTCAAGTACCATTTCCTGAAACTGGCGCATCTCCCGTTCAGCGAGGAACGACTGGAGCGCGATTTCGAGACGCTCGCGGACTTTCTCCTGCAGTCCGACACCGACCACTTTCTCTATCGCGACTTCCAGTCGCGAAACGTGATGCTCCGTGACGGCGAGCCCTGGTTCATCGACTACCAGGGAGGACGTCGGGGTGCCCTTCCGTACGACGTCGCCTCGCTGCTCTACGACGCGAAGGCCGATCTGCCGGAATCGCTGCGAGAACGTCTCCTCTCTCACTACCTCGATGCGCTTTCCGAGCATGCCGAGGTCGATCGCGGGACGTTCGAGACGGCGTACCGGGGCTACGTGGTGGTCCGGATCCTCCAGGCGCTCGGTGCCTACGGATACCGCGGCTTCTTCGAGCGCAAACCGAGGTTCCTTCGCAGCGTTCCTTACGCCGCCCGCAATCTGGAAGGGATTCTGGACCGTGGGCTTCCCGTGCCGATGCCGGAGCTTGGCGCGGTGCTCGGGCGCATCGTGGACCGGTACACGCAGGAGCCGGGCTCGCACGGCACGACTCCCGGCCTCACCGTGTTCCTCTACAGCTTCAGCTATCGAAGGGGCTACCCGGAGGATGTCAGCGGCCACGGAGGCGGCTTCGTGTTCGATTGCCGGGCGCTGCCCAATCCGGGTCGACTGGCGGAGTACCGAGGGGTGACGGGGCACGATCCGGGCGTTCGCTCCTACCTCGAGGCCAGGGAGGAGACCGCTGCGTTCTGGGACCACGTCCGCGCGCTGGTGAGCTCGCAGATTCACACCTATCTCGGCCGGGATTTTTCGGCGCTCACGGTCTCGTTCGGGTGCACCGGGGGTCAACACCGCTCGGTTTACTTCGCGGAGCGACTCGGAGCCTACCTGGCCGAGACGGTCCCGGAAGTCCGGGTCCGACTGCACCACCGCGAGGAGCCCTACTGGCCGTGATCGATGCCCTGATCTTCGCTGCCGGTCTGGGGACCCGGCTGCGCCCCGTCACCGACTCGATCCCGAAGGCGCTCGTGGAGGTCGGCGGGACGAGTGTGCTCGAACGGGCGATACGGCGTGTTCGGGAGCTGCGTCCCGGCATCATCGTGGTCAACGCCCACCATCACGCCGAACTGGTAGAGGCGGCCGTCGACCGACTGAATCGCTCGTTCGAGGAGGAGGCGGGAAGGGCCGGAGTGCCGATGTGGCCCCGGATCGTCGTGTCGCTCGAAGTCGAACGTCCTCTCGAAACAGGCGGAGGACTTCGGAAGGCCGCGCCGCTGTTCGGACCCGGACACTCCGTGCTGCTGCACAATGCGGATGTCGTGACGGATCTCGACCTGTTGGCTCTAGTCGCCGCTCACGATGCGGGGGCGCGCGACGTCACATCGGAAGGGGTCGGCAGGTCTGCGCCGCTCGCCACACTGGCGGTGCAGGATCGCGCGTCGAGCCGCAAGCTCCTCTTCGATCCGGAGGGCCTGTTCGGACGCCTGCACGTGGGCTCGGGACGGGAGGAAGTGGTCCGGCCCGCCCGCGGTCCGCGACGGGAATGGGCCTTCAGCGGCGTCCAGGTCGTGTCGCCGGAGCTGATTTCATGCCTGCCCGACGACGAGGTGTTCTCGATCACGGATCAATACCTGGCCCTCGCTGCCGCCGGGAAGAGAATCGAGGCGCACGACATCGGCGCGACCGCCTGGTGGGACGTCGGCACGCCAGAGCGCCTCGCGGCGGCTCGCCGCGGAGCTTCCGTGGAGCGCGGCGCCGAATAGGGCCCCCCGATCACTCCTCGGTCGGCGGCGCGACCTCCTCGATGACGCGACCGTCGCGTGAATAGAAGGTGAGTCGGCCGTGTCCACCGGACATGTACAACACGGTCGCGCCCTCCGACTCCTCACCGTGGATGGCGAATCCTCCCCCTCCGTGAGGAAATTGCGCCGCACCGATTCTCGTGGTCCCGGATCCGTCACGCAGGTACAGGGCCGTGCCCGCGCTTCCGTGTTCCAGGCTCAGGCGCGGGATCCCGCCCGCGTCGTAGAATTCGAGCCTGGGCTCGCCCTCCGCAGTCAGGAAAAGAGACGCCAGAGGCAGACCGGAATCACTCACCAGGCTGAACCGGGTGGCCGAGATCTCATCGCGGTCCGCGGCCTCGGTTCGAGCGGCCGCTCCGCGGCTCCCGAGGATCGAGCCGAGCGCCAACAGACCAACGATACAGAATCCCGCGGTCAGCCGGGCGAATCTCCGGTTCGTGATCTCCAACCGCGAGATCCTGTCTTCCAAATGTCCGGATTCCCGCTCCGTCATGCCATCCTCCGATCCTGTGGGATATCGACCGCCGGGCGGGGCGAGTTCAGGACCGGGTCGATTCGATGACGATCGAACTGAAGGCGACACCGTCCGGTCCGGTCCCGGCCGGTAAGTGGCCCCGGATCTCGCCCGACTCGAGGTCGACGGCAAGGACCTCGCCTCGCGCGCTGAGAGACTGGAAGGCCGTGAGGCCGTCCGGTGTGACGGTCACCCCCTGCGGCGCCCCGCCGGTGAGCTCGATCCGGTGCAATGCCTCGCGGCTCGCCCTGTCCACGACGACGAGCACCTCCGCACGCAGGTCGGGGATCAAGGCCTTCGTCCCGTCGGGAGTGAACACGACCCGGTAGGGCCACCGAAAGCCCTCGAGCGCGACGGTGACGGTTCCGTCGGTGGTGTTTACCACGCTGACCGAACCGGCGGCGTTGCTGCCTACCCACAGTTCGGCCCCATCCGGCGTGACGCCGATCGCCTCCGGCTGTTGCGCCACCGCGAGGATGCGGGAAGTGCTGGCGGACGCGATGTCGATCTCGGACACGGTTCCGTCCCGGATGTTACTGGTCCAGACGGCGGCTTCGGGGACGGGGAGGGCGAGCATATGGCTCCCGTCCTGGGAGGTGGGCAGCACGTCGGTCACCTCGCCCGTGACCACGTTTACCACGATGACGGATCGGGTGGACTCCGAGGTCACGACCACCCGGATCGAATCGGCAAGAAAGGCGATGCCATGCGGTCGCTCGTAGGAGCCGAGATCGATCGTCCGTACGACCTTCAGCGAGGGAAGCTCGACCACGGTCAGGGATCGCCCGGCCGATCGGCCGCCGTAATCGGTGATCACGGCCGTCGTACCGTCCGGGGACAGCGCGACTTCGTGGGGCCCGTCTCCGGTCGGCAGCCTGGTCAGTTCTCGGCCGGACGATACGTCGACGACACTGACCGAAGCCTCCCCCTTGTTGACGATGACCAGGGTGCCTTCGAGGCCCGGAACCTGAGCCTGAACCTCGAAACCCCCAGCCATCAGCAGAGACCACATCGCCAGTCCGATCCTGCACCATTGCCTCCGCATCTTCCCCCGGCCTCTCTCTCGGTCTCAGGGCCCGTTCGTCGGCGATCCTTCGATCGCCGCGACGTCGGCACGATCCACCGCCCTGTCCACCCGTAGCTTGTATTCGATCAGCGCGTCGCGGTTCATCACACGTAGCCGCGTGCCGAACAGTTCGAGCTCCGGGCAGTTCTCGAACACGGGACAGGCGTCGTGCCAGACCCCGGTCTTCGCCTCCTGATACTTCGCGCCCTCTCCGACGGAGAGCTCGAGCGGGACGCCGGCATACTCGAGCCGTAGCACAGAGAGGTCCCAGTGGTCGTTCTCGATCTTCGTGAGGGGCCACGAGCGGGCGCTTCGCTCCCCAGGCTCGCGCCGCGAGTCCGCCCGCCGCCGCGTACCGGACTTCCCGATCCCGAAAGAGATCGGCCAGCCACGCGACGGCGGAAGCGGCTTGCTCTTCGGGGATGAACTCGATGTGCCTCTCGATCGGAGTGAGGCCCGCCTTGCGGGCTCGCGATCGACCCAGAAACGGGGGAGCGAGAAGCACCGTCAGGAGGACGAGCCACCAGAGCTGTCCCCCTCGAGGATCGTAGGCCGAGAAGAGGGCGTCCCAGGAATGGCCCATGGCGAAATGACCGAAGACGAACTCGAAGGTGATCGTCAGCGTGAGCCAGAGGGCTCCAATGATCCAGAGTTCGCGGGGGTTCGCCGGCGGCTCGAGTCGGGCGACGAATCTCTCGATCACGAGGAGAAAGAGAACGCACACGAGAACCGTGCCGAGTCTGTGGGCCCAGGCTTCCCCCAGCGCAGGCCGGAGAAAGGTCTCGCGCAGCGCGCCGGCCAGGATCGCGATGACGGCCAGCAGCAGCCAGCAGGCGAGCGCGCGTGCGAGGTGTCGCGATGGTGCGGGCATCAGGCGGCTCCCTGCACGGACGTCTCCTTCCGAAGGTCCGCATGAATCGAGGGGTGACGGTCGAAATCCGGAAGCCCTCCACCCGTCGTCGGTTGCGACAATCTGCACGAGGCCCGGACTCATCGACAAGCCGGGCGCGATGCCAGCCTCGACCCGAGAGCGACGGCGAGCAGAGGCCGGCACCAGATGCTAGCTTGCCTCGCCGTCCCGTCCCGAACCCGAACCGGAGGCGAACATCGACCCCCTGACATCGAAACAGCGTGCGTTTCTGCGCAAGGAGGCCCACGCGTTGAAGCCGGTCGTGCAGATCGGGAAAGGCGGAGTATCGGAAGCCACGATCACGGCGGTCGCAGAGGCGCTGTCGACGCGGGAGCTGATCAAGGTCAAGGTGCTGGATATCTGCCCGATATCAACCGGGGCGGCCGGGGACGCGCTGTCACAAGCGCTCGGCGATACCCACCTGGTCCAGACGATCGGCAGGACGATCGTGCTGTACCGGCCGGACCCGGACGCGCCCGAAATCCTCCTCCCGGCCTGAGCCTGAGATGAGGCGAGCGGATTCGAAGGGAAGCGAGGAAGAGCCCACCCGCTCCTGGCGGCCGTTCACGACGCTCGAGAGCCCACTGACGCGTGAGGCACGATCAGTCCGGCAGATACGCGTCCGGAATCGGTGATCCCTCTTCCTCGGACGCCCAGATCGCGCCGGTGATCCACCACCGCTGACCATCGTCGAACAACTGGATGCTGTTGATGCCTCGCCCCCCGATCGGGCCATCCTCGGAAGTCCGCCATTCGTAGGTGCTGAACACGTCGGCGATCGGGCCGAACCGCCGGGTCACGCGGTGAATCTCGTGTTCGTAGAAGCCCCGTTCGAGCGACTCGTTCGATCCTGACGCCCAGGTTCCGTGGTCGAAGCTACGGGCGACGAGCGCGCCGTCATCGGAGCGCGAGACGACCACGAACCGGACCCCCGGGAGGTACAGCGTGCTGTCCCTCGCCCAGTCGCGCTGCTCTCCGGCCGGTCCGGAGACGACATCGTAGAATGCGGCGATGATCGCGTCGAGCGAGCCCACGTCCTCGGTCGCGGCCGCTCGACTCGGGTGCCACGTCTCCTGGGCCTCCACCCTGGCCTGCGGAAAGGCCATAGTAGCCAGCGCAAGAAACGCCGGCAGCGTGACAGCCGGCCTGGAAGCCGGCGCCCGTGACCTTCTCTTCATGCATCCTCCCCGTAGTCGACGTCGTCGTCGAGCGGTATGTAGGGACCGGCATCGAACACGCTTCGGATATCCTCCGCCTGATCAGCGAGCTCGCGAGGCACGCGGACCACGACCCCCGGAGCGAACCCTCCGCTGAAACCGGGCCCGAACAGGGCCGTGTCCGGGCCGTCGATCAACACCGGGATCTTCGCGGCCCTGAGAGCTCCGACGAGCAGCTCCGCCTCCCAGCGTGCCCCGAATCGCGCGAGCACGATCCAACCGGAGTCTTTGCTCATCGTCTCCCGCTCCCTCCTCGACTCTCCATTGTCAGCGTCGGGGTCCGGACCGCCGGATGTCGCGGAGTCCGGTTGCGCAGTTCACCTTCCAG
>JARRPS010000239.1:0-4410 GCA_037382625.1 Gemmatimonadota bacterium
GTTCACGTCGAGTGGCGCGAAGGGGACGCGGTCCGCACCTGAACCGTGGCGTGAGCGAACACGAGTGATTCGGCCCGCGGGGAGACGAGGTCTGCCGGCCTCGTCTCCCCGGATCGCTTTCGACCCGTTGCACCCCTGACTGTTCGCGCGGAAGTTGTGAGGATGGAACAGGCCCACGATCCCCGCCGGACGATCACTCCCGACGCGTTCTCGGTCGCCCCGGGCCTGCTCGGCATTCCGCTCGCCAGCCCGTGGCGTCGGCTCGCAGCCATACTGATCGATCTGACCCTGATCGCGCTTCTCGCCAACGCCCGTGCCGTGTTCTTCGCCCTCGCCGCGGCGGGATTTCTTTTCTGGGTCGCGGTGCGCGGACGGAAGGACTCGGAGGTGAGCGTCGCCAAGCGGACGGGGCTCGGGTGCTTCGGCTCCCTCGTTCTCTTCTCTGCCATACTCGTGATGTTCGGGCCCGGCCTCGTTCCCGATGATGCGGTCCTGTTCGAAGCGGAGGGCCCGGGGGGAAGGCCCGTGCCCGTGTCCATCGGAGCGGTCGGCGACCTGCTGGAGCTGGTGACCGATGCCGACACCGCCGACGCCGTGGCCGCGGCCGAGCGCCTGGTGGACCGCTACCGGGAATCGGGCATGAGCCGGGAGGAGATGTACGATCTCGTGAGTTCACTCGAGGAGGACAGTCCGGAAAACGAGGAACTGGCGGAAATGCTCCGCGAGGTGATCCGGCGGTCGGTCCCTGTCTCGGCGGCAGGTGCCACGGGAGCGGACGGGGCCGAATCGTCGGACGAATCGATCCCGCTCGATCGCAGTCTGGCCGCGCTCGTTTCCGCCGTCCAGGCCGGAGACTCGACGGCCGTGGACTCGCTGCGGGAACCGGTGGTCGCGGAGCTGGCCGCTCCGGAACTGGGAGAGCGGGAGCGCCGGATTCGTTCCCTGCGAGACGAAAACGAGCAGCTCGAGAGGGAGATCGAGGAGGCGCGGGCGCGTCTCGAAGCCGAGGAGGAGCGCGGGATCCGGCGCACGATCACCAATCTGCTCGATGAATTCGGTCTCGGACTCGGCTGGTCGGGCCTGTATTTCACCTTCCTGACCGCATTCCTTCGCGGACGTACGCCCGGGAAACGACTCCTGAACGTCCGGGTGGTGCGACTCGACGGAAAGCCCCTCGGATACTGGGCCTCCTTCGAGCGATTCGGCGGATACGCGGCCTCGCTGTTCACGGGATTCGAGGGCTTCCTGCGCATTCTCTGGGATGCGAACCGGCAGGGCCTGGAAGACAAGCTGGCGGAGACCGTCGTCGTCATGGATACGACGGAGACACGGGGGCAGCTGGAAAAAGTGCGAGTCTGGGGGCCGACGGGAGCCCCGCCGCAGGGGTAGATGCGAACGTCCCGGCGTGCTCCCGTGGATCTCTCCGCGGGAGCGCGCCGGGGGCCGGTTCAGCGCTGCTCGATCCGCACGTCTCCCGAACCGGTATCGATCCTGAGGCGACCGGACCCGTCCCCGATCGCACCGCGCAGCAGATCGTCGTCGATTTCGCGCACCTGGATCGGAACGTCGGTGTGGATGCCGCCCGAGCCCGTATCGACCTCCACCGTCGCCCCGAAACCATCCGGGACGCGGATTCTCACGTCACCGCTTCCGACATCGACCAGGACGTCGGCGGGAGCGGTGACGAGATCCAGATGGACGTCACCCGAACCGGTGTCGGCGGTGATTCGCGACGCTTGAACGCCCTCGAGCTCCACGTCCCCCGATCCCGTGTCGGCGAGCAGTCGCTCCGCCCGGAGACGGGCGCCCGTGACGTCGCCGCTCCCGGTGTCGAGCGTCAGCTCACCCCCCGCCACGTCTTCGATCCGCACGTCGCCGGAGCCGGTGTCGCACACGAGGCCGCCCTCGTGGCCGAAAACCTCGACATCGCCCGATCCGGTGTCGAAGACGAAGTCGCCCTTCCCGCCCGCCGAGCGGATGTCGGCGGAAGCCACGTCCACGTAAAGCCTGCCGTCGACGTTCTCTGCCCGGACCGTCCCGGTCGCCAGGGCCAGGTAGAGTGCCCGGCCCCTCGGCACCGTGATGTCGAGATCCGCATGCGCCTTCACGCCCGAGCCGGAGTTCCTGATCCGGATCTTCCGCCCCTCGTCACGGTCTTCGTCGTATCCGCCGAAGAAGGTTCCGTCGGGCCGCACCCGGATCTCGGCGCTTCCGTTTCCGTCCGCGTAGACGATGGTTTCCTGAGGGTAGACGACCCGGAGCGAAATGACGGAGCCGAAGCCCGACTGTCGCGTGTCCACCTGCCCCGTTTGTACGGCCAGACGTTCTGCATCCGAACCCTGGCGGCGGACCGTTACGGCGACCTCCGAGCCGGAGCCGCTTCGTACCTCGATCTTCCCGGCGAGGTTGTACACCGCGACCGCGTCACCGGGCAGCCGGAACGTCTCGACCGGCTGCGCGACAAGCGAAGCGGTCGGGACCGTGGGGAGAGTGATCGCGACCAGCGTCGCGAGTGAGAGAATGCGGAGCCGGGTACGTCTGTCTGCGCACATGTTCGTGTCTCCAACGCGTTCGGGCCCTGGGCTTGGGATGCACACACCACACCTCATGAGATCGTGCCCGGACGTCGATGGTTGAAACGGTCGTCCGAGCTTCCCGGCCGGAAGTGGGCAGGGTATTTTCGCACTCATGCATACGAGCAATTCGCCTCGCGGGATTCGAAGCACGCGCTGGGCCAGTTCGGACAGCGCCGATCTGTACCAGGTCGGGGCCTGGGGACAGGGCTATTTCGATGTCTCCGCCGAAGGAAACGTGGTCGTCCGCCCGCACGCGACCGATGACGTCGAGATCGATCTCTTCGAGGTGGTTGAGGGCCTCGCCGAGCGAGATCTTTCGGCGCCGCTTCTGATCCGATTCTCGGAGATTCTCGCGCACCGGCTGCGATCGCTTCGGGACGCGTTTCAGACGGCCATCGCCGAGAACGAGTATCAGGGCCGGTACGTGGCCGTCTACCCGATCAAGGTGAATCAGCAGCGACCGGTGGTGGAGGAGGTATACCGGTACGGTACGGATTACGACTTCGGCCTCGAGGTCGGCTCGAAGCCGGAACTGCTTGCCGTCATGGCAATGACGGAGGACGCTCCGGAGCGTCTGATCGTCTGCAACGGGTTCAAGGACGACAGTTACATCGAGGCCGTGATCCTGTCCGCGAAGCTGGGTCGCAACATCATCCCGGTGGTTGAGAATTTCTCCGAACTCCGGCTGATCCTCAAACATTCCGACCGGTACCAGGTGAAGCCGAAGATCGGCGTTCGCGTCAAGCTGGCGAGTCAGGGAGCCGGGCGCTGGCGCGACTCGGCGGGTGAGAAGTCCAAGTTCGGCCTGTTCGTCAGCGAAGTGCTGGAGATGGTGGAACTGCTCACCGCACATGGGATGCTGGACAGCCTGAAGCTCGTGCACTGTCATCCGGGGAGCCAGATCCAGGACATCCGTCGGCTGAAGGAAGCCGTCGGGGAGCTCGGACACATTTACGCAGAACTCGTCCGGCTCGGGGTAGCGATCGAGTACGTGGACGTAGGGGGCGGCCTCGGCGTCGATTACGATGGAAGCCGAACGAATTTCCCGTCATCGATGAACTATACGACCGAGGAGTACGCGGGCGAGGTGGTTTACCGGATCACCAGCGTCTGCAACGAACGGGAGGTGCCGCACCCGACGATCATCAGCGAGTCGGGCCGGGCGATGGCGGCCTACCAGAGCGTTCTCGTGGTCAACGTGCTCGGCGCTGCCGGGCCCCGGACCACCTACTCCGAGACGGTGGATGTCACGGATGACGAGAAGCTGCCGCAACCGAACCTCGGCTACCTCAGTCTCGAGCTTCGCGGTCTCGCGGAGAGGCTGTTCTGGGCCACCTGCGCCCGTGTCGCCGATGTGGCGCGGAGACTGGACGCCACGCCGGAGGAGCTCGAGCCGCTGGAGGAGATTCTCAGCGAGACCTACTTCTGCAACTTCTCGCTGTTCCAGTCGCTGCCGGACAGCTGGGCGATCGGTCAGCTGTTCCCGATCATGCCGATCCATCGTCTGGACGAGGAGCCCACTCATCGCGCCGTGCTCGCCGACATGACCTGTGATTCGGACGGGAAGATCGATCGGTTCGTGGACGTTCGGGACGTGCGGAAGTCTCTCTGCCTGCATGAACTCCGACCGGGCGAGGACTACTACCTGGCTATCTTCCTCGTGGGCGCCTACCAGGAAACGCTGGGAGATCTCCACAACCTCTTCGGCGACACCCACGTCGTGCACATCGGCCTTCACGACGAGGGAGGCTGGTCGATCGAGGAGTTCGTCAAGGGCGACACCGCCCGCGAGGTACTGAGCTACATGCAGTATGACGTGGACCGGCTGTATCCC
>JARRPS010000240.1:0-3850 GCA_037382625.1 Gemmatimonadota bacterium
GGGCCCCGGGCCGTCGCCGTGGCGGGGAAACTGATGGCGCGAGCCAACCGTCGCGGGGGCAAGAAGGAAACGATCTCCGCGGCGGTGCAGAGGATCGAGGCGGTGGGACACCCGGAGGCGTTCCTCGTCGAGGCGACCCGAGAAGCAGACAGGCTGCGAGAAGAGAAGGCGAAGGGGAACGTGAAGAAGCGGGAAAAGACGCAGGCCGGGTCGCTGGCCGGTCTTCCGGGCGAGATTCGCCTCGCGGTCGAGATGGCCACGCAGGAAGAAGCCGAGCGTCGGGCCATGGAGGGAGAACTCCAGATTCTCGAAGAAGCGTGGCGGCAGGCCGTGGAGATCGCGGGGATCGCGGACAATCTGCTGGTTCCGACGTCGATCGAGGAGATGCTGCGCGAAGAGAAGCGAAAGGCGGGGATCGACCCGGATCCGGCGCCCGGACCGACCGGGGACGAAGAGGAATCCACCTGAAAGATCTTCGGATTCGGCCCGTGACATCGGCCGACGACGAAGCGGTCGCAGAGATCGTTCGCGAGGGAATGGAGGAGCTCGGTGCCTGACTTCCGGTGCCGACGAGGGGCCGGGGCCGCCCCGGTCGCGACAGCTGGGAATCGCTCGACCTCTGACCCGAACGCTTCCCCCGCGTCGCGCGGAGGCATCGGGAGTCGGATCGAAGACACTCTGGCGTCGGCCAACCCGACCTCGCCAGTTTGCCGGACTTCGAACTCGTATCGGAGAGATGCATGAGCCTCGAAGGACTTCTCGCGCTCGGATTCGAGCCGGCGGGCGTCGAGCCCACCGTCGTAGAGGCGGGCAGAGGCGACGATGGATACGTCCTGGCCCTCGAACGACCGGGAATGGGCACGAGGGTCTCCCTCTCGCTCAGAGCCGACTCCCCGGATCGCGCCGACGCAGCGGCAGGGGAGGCGTTCGCACGGCTGGATCGGCTCACAGCGCTTCTGAACCGCTACGATTCCGGCTCGTCTCTCGCCAGACTCAACGAGACCGGCTCACTCCGCGACGCCCCTCCCGAGCTCACCGCGGTCGTAGATCTCGCGCTGTCCGTGGGCAGGCTTACCTGCGGCGCCTTCGATCCCACGGTCGCGCCGCTGGTGAATCTCTTCGGCGGCGGAGAACCGCGCGTGCCTCCGGGAGCGCTCGCCCTCGCCTCGAACCCGGGGCGGCATCAACTCTCCGGTCCGCCACCCGACCCGGCGACGCTCGCGGAAATCAGGGACCTCATCGGTGCGGAGCGCATCCGGCGCCGGGGACGAATGATCGGCTTCGAGCGCAGCGGGATGAGCCTGACGCTGGACGGTGTCGCGAAGGGCTGGATCGTGGATGCGATGGCGGCCGGGCTCCGGGACGCGGGAATCGATGATTTCCTGGTGGATGCCGGCGGTGACATTCGCGCGCGCGGCCGACCGGAGACGGGGCGCCCATGGACCGTGGCCATTCAGGACCCGGATCTCGGCGAGGACTGGCCCGACGTCATCGGGCTGCACGGGGGGGCCGTCGCGACCTCCGGCAGCTACGAGTTCTACTTCGACCCCGGTCGCACGCGGCACCACATCGTGACGGGAACCGAAGGGGGGTCGCCGAACGATCTCGTCAGCGTAACCGTAACGGCTCCCGACACGGCGATGGCCGATGCACTGGCCACGGCGGTGTTCGTACTCGGCCCGGTTGCCGGGCTCGGATGCATCGAAGGCATGACCGGCTGCGAGTGCCTGCTGGTGGACCCGGATGGGGCCCGGCACGCGACTTCGGGCTGGTCGGCCCTCTCCCTCCAAGGCAGGTGAACGATGGCGAAGTATCCCTACGATCCGCTGTCTCATCCATATTCGAGATTCCAGGTCGTGGCGCTCGTGGCTCTGCGATTCGCGATCGGCTGGCACTTCTTCTACGAGGGCCTTTCGAAGATCACCAATGCGTACTGGACTTCGGCCGGTTACCTGGATGCGTCGCAGGGATTCGCCGCCGACTGGTTCGAATGGCTGATCACCGACCCCGGTCGGCTCGCCCTGGTCGATGCTCTGAACAAGTGGGGACTTCTGGTCATCGGCCTTCTGCTGATGCTCGGCCTTTTCACTCGTACCGCCACGGTCCTCGCGATCGTCCTCCTGGCGCTCTACTACATCGCTGCGCCGCCGTGGGTCGGCCTCGAGTACAGCTTTCCGCAGGAAGGGGCATACGTGGTCGTCAACAAGAACCTGGTCGAACTGCTGGCGTTGTTCGTCACCCTCCTGTTTCCGACCGGGCGTCTCATCGGACTGGACCGGCTGATCTGGTGGGCACGGAACCCGGTTCCCCCCGAACCGGCCCCCGCGGGTCATGGCGCGTGAATCGAAGAGGTCGACACGGGAGATGAGACGATGAACGACGATATCCGAAACGAAGACTCGCGGGATGAGAGGGAACCGCTGGAAGGCGAGGCGCTCGACTCCTCCGTGACCGGACCGGCCGAGGCCGCTCCCGACGGCAGAGGTCAGACCCCGGAGGCTCCCGTCGATCCGGAGCCCGCTCCCGCTCCCGAGGCCGCGGGATCCGGGATGAATCGCCGGGACGTGGTGAAGGCGCTGGCTACCGTGCCCCTGGTCGGAGCTCTCGGCTACGAGACGATCCGCAAGTACAACATCGAGGACAATCGCGCCGAGGCGATCGCGCGCGAGGTCGGAATCGAGCTCGAATCGCCGGCGTTTTCCGAGGAGGCGATCAGTCGCAGCAGCCAGACGATCCGCATCGGGATCATCGGAAACGGGGGCGAGGGAGAGTCCCTGGTGCGCAGCCTCGGCTTCGCGCACCCCGACTGGATTCAGGAACGACGAAAGAACGCCGCCGAAGACCCGAGGGACCGATATCTGCGGGAGTGGCTCGAGCAGCAGGATCTGAACGTCCAGATCTCGGCGGTGTGCGACGTGTTCGACGTGCGTGCGGAGCGTGCGATCGCGGCATCGACGCAACCTCTTCGCCCCGGAGGCGACACGCGGACGCTGCAGCCGGCCAAGCGGTATCGACACTACGAGGAGCTGCTCGCCGCGCCCGACGTGGACGCGGTCATCATCGCGACTCCGGACCACCTGCACGCGACGATCACGATAGCCGCGGCCCGGGCGGGAAAGCACGTGTACTGCGAGAAGTGCATGACCCGCACCTTCGAGGAAGTGTTCCCGATGGCGGATGCGGTGCGCGAATCGGGCATCGTCTTCCAGCTCGGGCACCAGAACCGGCAGCTCGAGAGCCACGAGAAGGCTCGTGAGGTGGTCGCGAAGGGCCTGCTGGGGCCGCTGACACTGGTCGAGACCACCACGAACCGGAACGATCCGTGGGGCGCATGGGTCTGGGACATCCACCCGGACGGAAACCGCAGTACGATCGACTGGGACCTTTTCCAGATCGCGGCCGGCAATCGGGTCCCGTTCAGTCTCGAGCGCTTTTTCCGCTGGCGCTGCTGGTACGACTACGGGACGGGTCTGTCGGGGGACCTCCTCTCGCACGAGTACGATGCGGTGAACCAGATCCTCGGGCTCGGCATCCCGGCGACCGCCACGGCCTCGGGCGGAATCTACTTCTTCAAGGACGGGCGGGACGTGCCCGACGTCTTCCAGGCCGTGTTCGAGTATCCCTATCGGGACCTCACCCTCGTCTACAGCGCGACGCTGGCAAACGGCAACTACCGGGGCCAGAAGTACATGGGCCACGATGCGACGTTGGAGGTGTCGAGCGGGCTCAAAGTGACGGCAGACGGATCTTCCACCCGTTACCAGGAGATGCTGGAGGACGGAACGGTCAGCCCGCGCCGCCCTATGCTCACCTACCAGAGCGGGTACAAGGGCCTCGACGCGGTGACGAC
>JARRPS010000241.1:0-3849 GCA_037382625.1 Gemmatimonadota bacterium
GCACTCGGACCTCTAATGAGGAGGAGCCGGTGAGTCGTTCTTCCACGGGTGCTTTCGGCTGGGAGTCTCTGGAAGAAGCGCTGCGCACGGAACTCGCTCCGGAACTCGAGCTGGTGCGTCGCATCGGCGGCGGCGGCGCCACCGCCGTGTTCCTCGCGCGCGAACCCGCCCTTCAACGCCTCGTGGCCGTAAAGCTTCTTCGACCTGGCAGGTCTGCGGGAAAGGCCCGAGAGCGATTCATGAGAGAGGTGCGCGCCATTGCACGCATCTCACATCCGAACGTCCTTTCCCTGTATCGGATCGGTACGATCCTGGATGATGTGCCCTACGTGGTCATGCAATATGTGCGCGGCGGCAATCTGGCGGAGAAGTTGAGCGCGGCTGGACGTCTTCCACTGAACGAGGGACGAAGGATCATTGGATCGGTCGCTTCCGCTTTGGAGGCGGCGCACGCCCGCCGCATTCTGCACCGGGACCTGAATCCGACCAACGTGCTCTGCGAGGAAGCCACGGGGCAGGTCTTCCTCGCCGACTTCGGGCTCGCGCTCCTGCTCGAAGGAGACGAGGGCTCGGCCGCACGTCTCACGACGGAAGGCCACGTCATCGGGAATCTGAGGTACCTGAGCCCGGAGCAGCTGGACGGTTTGGATCCCGGCGAACCGTCTGACATCTGGGGGCTCGGCGTTCTCGCCTGGGAGACACTGACGGGTCGAGGACCCTTCGATGGCGAGTCGCTTTCCGCCACTCTCGAGGCGAGCCGAACCGGCGCAATCTCCAGTCTCGGAGAGGAGGTGGAGGGGCTGAGTCCCGGGGAAGTGGAGATACTGAATCGCTGCCTGACCCGTTGCCCTGAGGATCGACCGAGCGCGCACGCCGTCGTTCGGTCTCTAGAGATGACTTTCGATCCGGTCACCCTCAGCGGGGGTCCTCGTGCTCGGCCCGAACCCTTGGCGCCTGCATCCGCTCCGGCGACTGAGGCCAGGATTCTCCTCCGTGCCTTCGGAAGCCTGGAGCTGGAGTGTCGGGGTGGCTCGGACGTCGAGGCGGTGCTCCGCCAGCCCAAGCGGATGGCACTACTGCTTCTGCTGTCTCACGGCGGTGAGGGCACCCGGATTCGCCGGGACAGTCTGATCGGGCTGCTGTGGCCGGACTCTGACCAGCCACGTGGCAGGCACGCGCTTCGCCAGTCTCTCTATTTCATTCGACGCGCTCTGGGGGCTGACCTGTTCCAGGAAGGAAGCGGGTCGGAGGTTGGAGTCCGGGGCGAGGTCCTCGCGTGCGACGTCGCAGAATTCAGGCGCCACGCCCGGGCCGGTCGGCCGGATGTGGCTATGTCCTGGTATCGAGGCGATTTGCTTCCGGGATTCTTCCTCGGTGACGCGGTGGAGTTCGAGAGGTGGCTGGAATCGGAGCGCATCGCCTTGCGCCGAATGGCGTCCTCCTGTTCCTGGGATCTCTCGGATCGGTACGCGTCAGCCGGCGACGCTGCGGAAGCGGGCGCCTGGGCCCGACGCGCCGCGGAGTACACGCCCTTCGACGAAGCCGCGCTTCAGCGCCTGATCCGGCGACTGGATCGGCTCGGCGACCGTGCTGGCGCGCTCAGGGCTTTCGACCACTTTGCGCGGCGAATGGCGGAGGAATACGCGGTCCAGCCATCGCCGGAAACGACGGCGCTCGTCGCGAGCGTTTGCGCGAGAGGCTGAGGCGACCCGCCCCACCCGGTCTGTTCCCGGAGACCTTCGCTCCATAATCTGCCGCTCGGCACCCTCATAGCGAAGATTCTGGAGAATAGAACTTGGTTTCTCGACGCTTCGTCCCGAATGCCGGGTGGACTCACGCTTCGTCGTCGACCTGCATTTGTGAGAGAGTGAGGGTAATTCTGATCCTTGCCTTCGTCTCCCTCCTGCCATTCTCCCGCGTCCTCGCGCAGGAAATACCGCTGAGCGAGCCGTTTGCCGTGGAGGGGATCACCGGTTACGACGAGGCCGTTCAGAAGCCTGAGGACGTGCTGGGATTCCAGGTCGGGACGCGTCATACGAGGCCCGAGGAGCTCGTCCGGTATTTCGAGGCCGTGGACGGTAGTAGCGACCGGGTTCGGCTGGAGTCGCATGGGCTCACGCACGAAGGTCGTCCCCTGGTTCATGCAATCGTCTCTTCTCCTGAGAATCTGGTTCGGCTCGAGGAGGTCAGGGAGGCGAACCTGCGGCTGTTCGATTCGGCCGGAAGCGTCTCCGATCGAGAACTGCAGAGCATGCCGGTCGTCGTCTACCTGGCGTACAGTGTGCACGGTAACGAGGCCAGCGGTTCGGAGGCAGCTCTCCTCGCTCTCTACCACCTCGCCGCGGGACGGGGCCCGGCGGTGGAAGACGCTCTCTCAGAACTCGTCGTGATCATCGATCCCTCACTAAACCCTGATGGCCGGGACCGGTTCGTGGACTGGGTGAACCGAAACCGGGGCGACACTCCGACCACCGACCCGCAGGACCTCGAGCACAACGAGCCCTGGCCCGGCGGACGGACCAATCACTACTGGTTCGACTTGAACCGCGACTGGCTGCCGGTGACGCAGCCGGAGTCGAGAGGTCGCCTGCAGCTGTTCTCCGTATGGCGACCGCAGCTCCTCTTCGATTTCCATGAGATGGGGCGTGAGTCGACCTTCTTCTTCCAGCCCGGCGTGCCGAGCCGGACCAACCCCAACACGCCGGAGGCGAACCAGAGGCTGACGGCGAGGATCGCGGGCTACCACGCCCGGGCATTCGATCGGGTGGGGCAGCCTTATTTCAGCGGCGAGACCTTCGATGACTTCTTCTACGGCAAGGGCTCGACCTACCCCGATATCAACGGCGCGGTGGGAATCCTGTTCGAGCAGGCCTCGTCCCGGGCGCTGGCGGTCGAGACCTCGACGGGAGAACTCCACTACGCTCGTACGATTCGAAATCAGTTCATCGCCACTCTCTCGTCGCTGGAGGCTGCGCGCGAGATGCGGACCGACCTCCTGCGCCACCAGCGTGATTTCTACGCCTCCGTGAACGACTGGGCGGACGACCTCGCTCACGAGGCGTGGCTCGTGGAGAAAGTGGGAACCGACGGACGGGCCGAGGATCTCGCGCGGCTCCTGGCGACACATGAAATCCGAAGCTATGAGAACGCCACGTCGGTCGAGGCCGATGGAAAGCGGTTTTCGCCGGGTGAGGCTCTGGTGGTTCCGTTGCGGCAGCCACAGGGCCGTCTGCTGGAATCCCTGATGGAACGAGTGACCTCGTTTCGCGATTCCGTGTTCTACGACGTCTCCGCCTGGACCCTGCCGCTCGCGTATGACGTACCGGCGCATCCGATCTCAGGGTCGGCAGCCCGGGCGGTCGGAAACGTCTCGTTGCCCGAGACGGAGACGGCGCCAGGAGTGCCCGGGCCGTCGAACGTCGGTTGGCTGCTGCCGTGGGGAAGCGAGGCGGCGGCCCGATCTCTCGCGCGCTGGCTGGACGCGGGGCTCGAGGCGAGGGTGATCATGCGACCATTCTCGATCGACAGCGGCGGAGAAGAAGCGGAATGTCCCCCGGGCACCCTGCTTCTCGCGCCACGGCGTGACCGACAGTTCGTCTCGTACGCCGATCTGCAGCCGATCCTGGGAACGATCCGATCGGAGTCCGGTTCGTTTCCGGTCCCGCTGGGTTCCGCGGCGACGCCTGTCGGGCCCGATCTCGGCGGGCCGGCTGCGCAGCTCGTGCTTCGCCGCGACGTGGCGATTCTCACCGGCGGACGACTCTCATCCAGCCGGGCCGGAGAGATATGGCATCTTCTCGACAGGGAGACGGGCATTCCCGTCTCCCTGCTCGACGAGGAGCGCCTGCC
>JARRPS010000242.1:0-3831 GCA_037382625.1 Gemmatimonadota bacterium
CACGAGACCAACCACCACAGCGGCAACGCTGAGCCACTCCCGGAGTTCACTTTTCTGCACGGCAGCTCCAATAGAGAATGCTGCAACCTCGGCGATTCAGGCAGTTGCCTCCTAACGGACCGCCGATCAGCTGCAGCTACGTTCGGCCGCAGGCCGACCTGGCGCGACGGTTGCGCAAGCAAGCGGCGTGACAGGAGTAGCTGTCAGTCTGCATCGGCTTGTTAGGCAGGCACTCTCTCGAGTTGATAGAAGTCTCGATCCTCAAACCAGAAGGCGTCGCCACCGATAATCCCGGGGCCGCCCGAATACCGACGTAACGGAGGCTGACCCACAGACTCCGACCAACAGGCGAGCAACTCCACGCGGTCCACGTTGTTCAACGCTTGCTCCACGTATTGGCGGAGGAGGCCAGTGCACTTCCTGCTGATCTCGACCTGGTCCTCTTCTTCCCATTCCGGTTCTTGGCCGTACGAGAAGCCGCAGGAACACTTCTCGTGAGTTCCCACGTAGTAGACGTGCGGCGCAGAGAAGAACGTTCGAACCGATCCCTCGGTCTCTTCGTCGATCTCCCTTACATGGATGGATGGGCCACGCCGATCGAACTCGATGAGCGGCAGGCGGCGATCTGCGGCGATGAAGACGAACATGCACATGAGCTCTGGGACCTCGGCCTAACGACTTTGGAATTCTGCTGCGGATCACAATGTTTACCCGCAGCTATAGCTGCAAGGCGAGTGCTGTGGACCCTCATGGCCGTCCCGTCAGCAGCAATTCCTTGTTAAAGCGCGGATCCCGAAACCCACTCAGTGCCGACGACCTGCTCCACCTCATCCGCCAGCGACTTCGGGTCGCCGTCGCTCGTATCGATCACGGGCAAACCGAGGGCGTCTGCTTGCCCACGAAGGTACACGGCCCACCGGTCCATTCTGTCGTCCGCTAACTCTGGCCTGTTTCGACCCTCGGTGAGCCGCCGAGACCGTACTTCTGGCGTGCAATCCAACAGGATGATGCGGCTGGCCAGGTCAGGATGCGTCTCGATGGCCCTGAGGATGAAGGAGGGCCGAGTTTGGCCTTCGAGCAGTTGAAGAGGGGTGGCTGCGGCGGCGAGCCGCTCGACCCACCTGTGAGTAGCCCACTCCTGCCAGGTCTCCCCGCTTCCATGCTCGGCAACCATCTCTTCCGGGGACGGTACGCCGATGTCGTCGAAGTGGTAGGTATGGCCCGTCCAGGGAGCCCGCTCCTGGAGGACATCGGCAATGGTGGTCTTGCCGACGCCCGAAGCACCAACGAGAAACACCGCGTGACGCGCGGTCCTACTGCTCTTTTCGCCCACGACGCGCGAAGGCCCACAACGCGATCACGAAAGCGCCGATGAAGACCGACATGAAATAGGTCTCTGTCACGCCCTTGGCCCAGTTCGACTCGTAGCCCCGACAGATCCGCCTAGGCGGACCCAGCTCCGTCGGTTCCGCGCTCTAACGGTCAGCGCCTGAGCTGCGCGCCCAGATCATTCGTTTCTTGCCATAATAGCCCCGCGTCGGCTCCAGGCGCGTGTTAGCCTTCGGACCGCTTTCCTAAGAACCGGACCCGCCTTCTTCCGCGGTTCGCTTGAGGAGGTCTTCCGTACCAGGCCCCACGGTGGCAAACCCGAGGACGCCGCACCCCTCCGCGCACGGTCGAAAGATGAGGTACCGTTGACCAGCTCGAAGGCCGCCTCCCGACGAATACAGCCAGGCGCGCCGAATCCCGGATTCGTCCGTCTCGCCGGGATCGTAATCGGCTATTTGGACCGCACCCCACGATCGAAGGATCTCCTGCCATTCAGCGAGCAGAGACTCGATCGCAGGCTCATCACCTCGCACGGATAGCTGGCCTTGAACCAGTCCGTACTCCGGGAGGACACCGAAGTACGCGAGGACGTCATCGGATTCGGGGAGTGAAAGACCTTCGTACACAAGCACGTCTGTCGGAATCTGAAGCAGTCCGCCGACCACACTCCCATCACGACGGGCGGGCTCGCCCCAGGCACTCCGGATCTGGTCCTCGGTTGCTCCCCAAGGCAGGGAGCCGAAGCCATCAGCCGACAAGAAGTCTGGTGTAGCTGCGGGAGGGTCTTCTTCCGTGACCGAGAATTGAATGGGGACTTCGGTAAAGACACCCATTGGTCTTCCGTCTCGGCATGCAGGCTGGTATCGCATCTGCCCGGCGAAGCGGACGGCGGCCTGATCGAGCTGGTCATTCCCGGATGACTTCATCAGCTCCACTTTGTCGGGCGGTACTTGGCCGTCAACATCGATGTATACGGAGAGGTGAGCGACTCCCCCGATCCCAGCGCTTCGAAGGTCATCCGGAACCTCGTCTGCGACTAATTGGGCGACCACCTCGCCATTGAGCAAAGTGGGCTGGGAGACTTCCATGGACCCTCCAGAGGGTGGGCTGGGACACGAAAGCTCCTGGGCGTTGAGTTCCGCGTGGATCAGGGGAATCAGCAGAGTCAGCAGCGCCGCGACAGTTGTCGCTTGTCTACTTACAGGCCTCACCAGGACCTCCCTCGTTCGATGAACTCAGACCCTGCCGAGACTCCGCATCGCCACTCAAGAACCAGTCAATTGCGAAGAGGACCTGCCCCGAGGGTCGCGAACAGCTGTGCCACCCGACCCGTGGCTTCTTCCTGCGGCCACACTGGGTGATCCCGTCCTCACCTGCGGCTCATCAGTCCGGCTTAGTGGGGAGTCCGAAGCTCAGAGTTCCAAACGCTCCGGAAGGCTAACTCCAAATAGACAGCCGAACCGAACGCGCGATGCCCGCACGACGGGTCTGCCTAAACGCCGAGCAGAGATGCCTCATGCGGGCCTCCTGGACGGGGTGCCCTCCAAAGTCGTCCGGCGTGGATATGTCGGCGGGGTCGCGGCCGAAAGATACGCCCGATGGGTTGCCGGGCACTACTTGTTCTCAGCCGCGGTCTCACCCGGGAGAGCGCTGTAACCGAAGCAGGATCGTGACAAGGTGCTATTCCGGCGCGCTCGTAGAGGTGCTCGGGCGACGCCCCCGGATGCACGAAAGGCCCGATTTCTCGGGCCTTTCCGTGAGTGGAGCCGACCGGGATCGCCGTCGAGCGAAGCGAGACATTGAGCACGCGGAGCTTGCGGGCGTAACGACAACCTCCTGGTTGCATAGCAAGCCCTCATCCGCCAGCTGACGACCGCTGGCGCTGACGGAAGCCAGATTCGGTCAAATCTGCGCCAGATCAGACCGGTTTGCGCGCGCTCGCGCCGGGTCAGTTTTGTGATAGTAATCGGGTAGCTCTCCGGTAGGTTTCGGGCCCTTCTCATTGTCCCACTTGATCCTATACTTGATCCTATACAAGGGAAGAGGAAGCTACCCCTTCGGGCTCAGCAGCTCCTGATAGGGCGGGTAGTCGGCCATCCCCTCGAAGTCGAACCGATACTGACGCCACAGGTGGTTGCTGGGCCCGTACATCAGGCCTTCATCGAAGGCCCGCTTGAGATGTGAGACGGCCTCGACCCTGTTCCCCAGGAGAGCCGCGATCCGCGCACGGTATTCCCACGTCCGCGCGCGAACGTCGTATGCGGCAACGCCGATCTCTTCGAGCTCCTCAGCGTACTCCGTCGCCATCGCGACGTCGCCGCGACGGGCCGCGAGCAGCCCCGCGGTTCCGATCGCCTGGACGTTGTCGGGGGCGTCCTCGCGGACCTTGCGCAGGACCGTCTCGGCGTCCGTCCAACGTTCGGCATGGTACAGGGCGGCGGCGAAGAGTAATCGATGGTCGGTATCTATCTCGATTCGATCGGGCCGCTCCTCGAACCACCG
>JARRPS010000243.1:0-3826 GCA_037382625.1 Gemmatimonadota bacterium
GAATGAAGGCCCACCCTGGCCTTCCCAGGTGAGCAGAGGCGTGTCGCTGCTGTCGATGTGGATTCCGTTCTGGATCAGCGCCTCGATCGTCGCCCGGCCGACGCCGAATCGGCCGGCCCGGAACGAGCTGGGGCGCAATCCGAGGGAATTCTCGAGCTCCGCGAGCAGCGTCTCGAGCTTGGCCTGCTGGACCTCCGACGGATAGTCACGGAGCATCGATACCCGCTTCTCGACGCCGAGCAGAGGAGGTGTGTTCCACGGATGCAGGTGAGCGCCGATCTCGGCGGTTCCACGAGCGTAGATCCCCCGCAGGATCGCCGCCGCCCCCGGGTCCGACGCGACCTGGTAGGTGACGAAATACGTGCCCCGCACGTCCAGCGTCCGAAACATTTCGTCGAGCCTGCGCAACTCTTCGATGTTCCGAACCGTCACGTTCTCGACGGCCGGATCCCAGTTGTCCTCCTCCGTGTCGATGGAGATAGACAGGCCCACCGCCGGACGTGAAGCGTTGTCCCGGGGACTCGTGTTGCCGTTCACGGGCGTTTCGATGTGAGGCTCGGGAACCGGCGAGGATTCAGTTCGATGCTCCCGCTTTCGCCTCGGTTCGCGGCCGGCGCCGGTCGCCGCTGAACGTGCGGAAGATGACGTCCCACAGCGGGGAGCTCACGCCGTAGTCCTTGTCCGGATCCTTGAAATGGTGCCGCATGTGTTGCCGCTTCAGAAACTTCCCGAATCGGGTCGGCATCGAGTAGTGATGGACCAGGAAATGGGTGGTGTCGTAAATCAGGTACCCGACCATCATGCCGGCAAACGCGGGTTTCGCCGCGATGCCGAACACGAGCGCGAAGCCGAGCCAGACGACGAACGCCATCGGGATGCTCGCGACCGGCGGCATCACGAGGCGCCGCGCATCGCTCGGGTACTCGTGGTGCACTCCGTGAAAGAGAAAATAGATCGTGTGACGCAGGGTCGGCATGTTCGGTACGACGGCCTCGCCATCCGGCAGTTCGGCCACGATCCGATGCACCTCTTCCATGATCTCGTCGGGCGCATGAAATGCGAACCGGTGCAGGAGGTACTCCACAAGGGTCCACACCAGCAGTCCGACGAAGAACCAGAGCGTCGAAGCCCCAGCAGAGACCGGGCTCGTCCAGAGCAACCAGACGATCAGCGGGACATAGATGATATGCGGGACGATCGGGTGCACGTAGGTCGTCTTTTCCATCCAGTCGGGCCCGAACATCCGCACGGACTCGTTCCGGTTCGAAACAAAATATTCGCTCATTGATCCTCCGGGTCAGCCAAAAATCGGGTGTACGGATGCCTTCGGCTCGAATCCGCACGGGCGCAAAATACACGGAATCGGCTGTCGGGCCAATCCGGGCTGCAAGGGGATCTCCCGCGGGTCGTGACCTCGCGGCCCCTGCCGTCGTCCTCATCCATGCAAGAGCGAAGTATCGGGGATGCGCCGGTCTTCACGGCACTCCCACTGGACAGGGAACCCGAACGCAGACGAGGCCGACAGTGAACAGGAAATTGAGAGGCAGTACCCTGGTATGGGCGGCGGCCCTGGCAATGGTCCTTTCGGCGTGCGGAGACGATGATCCGACGGGCGCTCCGACGCTGGACCCGACGATCGATGCCGACCTCGCCATGGTCGCGGCCGACGCCACGATCGAGGATGTCCAGGCACTCCGAGATGCGCGTCACGGCGGGTCTTTCATGTCGGAGCGGTCGGGAAGCCGTACCGTCCAGTTCTTCGACGCGAGCGGCGTGGAACAGGCCGAGTATGACGAGCTCACGACCGAGTCGATCTATCTGACGATGGAGATGGATCGCGAGATCGAACGTGACGGCTGGTCGGCGAGCGTGAGCCGGACGCGCGAGATGACGGTGAGCGGCCTGGAGGGTGTCGAGACCACCCGGACCGTGAACGGCTCCGGATCCGAGTCGATCACCCGGAGCCGGCATTCGGACGAGCGCGGCTTCCGGACCCGCGAGATCACGGGGACCCGTACGATCGAGGACGTGGTACACGCCGTGCCGATGGACGAGAACCCCTGGCCGCTCTCCGGCACCATCACGCGCAACATGACGGTGACCGTGACGACCGAGCAGGGAACCCGCACGCACACCCGTGAAGTGGTGATCACCTTCGACGGCACCCAGTACCCGGAGATGACCGTCGACGGCGAACCGTACGAGGTGGACCTCGGAGCCCGGGACCACGAGCGCCCGTATCGGGATGGGTCTCACCTGAGTCCCGGGGACAGCTGATCCGGCGAACGTCCGACCGATCCTGACTCGCCGGGCCCCGGCTCGCCTCACGCGAGCCGGGGCTCTTTCCTTGCCGGAACTTCCCATCCTGTCCACTTTCCGTCCGTCGGATTCCGATGCATCGGCGGCGAAGGTCAGACCCAGATCCGGGGCGTATGGGCATATTCGGGGAAATCAAGGAGCGGCGACTGCTCCCGTTCATGGGAGCGTACCTGGTGACGGGGTTCGTCGCTCTCGAAGGCGTGGACCAGCTTGTTTCTTACGAGATCCTGCCCGTCATCGCCTACCGGATCGCGCTCATCTTCTACGTATTCGGCATTCCCGGCAGTCTCACCATCGCCTGGTTTCACGGGGCAAAGGGACGCCAGGACATCCCCAAGGCGGAGATTCTCATACAGGGCGTCCTCCTGGTCGCTGCGATCGCGATCAGCGTGGTCACGGTTCGCAACGCCCGGGTCGAAGAGCAACGGGCCGCGGAGGCCCTCGCCAGCGGACTCGAGCCGGATCGCGTGGCCGTGCTCTACTTCGAGGACTTCAGCTCGAAAGGGGAGCTCGGCTACGTCGCTGACGGGATTACCGAAGCTCTGATCGATGAGCTTTCAGCGGTACGAAGTCTGAGCGTGGTTTCCAGGAACGGTGTCGAGCCGTTTCGTGGCTCTGACATACCGATCGACAGCATCGCCCGCACGCTCGACGTGGGGAGCGTGATCCGGGGAACCGTCGACGAAACCAGAAACGGCGTCCGGGTGACGACGGTGCTGGTCGATGGTTTCACGGGTGCTGACATCGAGCGTAACGTCGTCGAGATCTCCAGCGAAGACTTCCTCGCTGTGCGTGACTCGGTGGCCGCCAACGTGGCCCTTCTGCTGCGAGAGCGACTCGGAGAGGAAGTACAGTTGCAGGGGCTCAAGGCGGGGACCGAAAGCGTCGAGGCGTGGTCGTTCGTTCAGAGGGCGGAGCGGCTGATTTCGCAGGCCGAGGAGCTGAGAAACGGGGACGACCTCGATGGCGCGCTGGCCCGTCTCGTCGAAGCCGATTCACTGCTGAACCAGGCCGAAGTCGCGGATCCAGCCTGGGTGCGACCGCCGGCGATGCGAGCCCACGCAGCCTTCCGAAGGGCGTTCTTCACGGCGACCGGAACGGGTGACCTTGAGGCGGCCTCGGCCATTATCGAAGAGGGTCGTGAGGAAGCGGAACGGGCGATCGGGCTCGAGGCCAGAAACGCCTACGCGTTGGAGCAGAGGGGCGCCCTGAAATACCTGCTGTACCTCCTGGATCTCTCGACGGACAGCGAGGAAGCCGACCGGTTGCTGGAGAGTGCCCAGGAGGACCTCGAAACGGCCGTCGACATCGATCCGACGCTGGCCACGGCCTACAGCATGCTCAGCCACCTTCACTACAATCGCAGCGAGATGGTTGCGGTCATACTGAACGCGCGGCGGGCGTACGAAGAGGACGCCTACCTCAGGGACGCAAACCGGATTCTCGAGCGACTGTTCTGGGCCCACTACGACATGGAGCAGTTCCGGGACGCGAGGAAGTGGTGCAC
>JARRPS010000244.1:0-7356 GCA_037382625.1 Gemmatimonadota bacterium
GGCAGCGAATTCGATCTCGGCTTCGACCGGGCCCCGCGAAGTTACGATCCGCACTCCTTCGTGGGCACCCGCGCGGTGTCCGGCACGGTCGAATATCGTTGGTACGTATGGGACTCGCTGCTCGGCCTGTTCGGTCTCGGGTTCGCGGGCTTCGTGGACTATTCGGGGGCCTGGTATCCCGACCAGGATGCGCGCTGGGGAGGGAACATCGGCTTCGGACTCAGAACGGGCTCGGCTCGCGGATCGGGCGCCAGCACGGGTCGTATCGACTTCGGGTACCGCTTCGGACCGGACGCCACGGACAGCGAGGGAGGCAGGTGGGCGCTGAGCTTCGGCACCGGCTTCAGCTTCTTCTGAACATGCCCGTGAGCACTCTCTGCCGTTTTCCGGGGGGTCGTACCTGCACCCTGATCCTCATGATCGCGGCGCCTTTTCTTCCGGGCCGGGCCACGGCCCAGGAGACCGGCACCACTGAATCCACCGACGGCTCGACGGGGGCAGCGATCGGGGGCGCCGTGCTGGGCGCGTATTCCGGAACGGTGCTGGCCACGATGGGATCTCTGATCCCGTGCACGCGCACCTACGAGGGGCCCGCATGCGTTCGCCCCGCCGCCATCGCCGGGGGGCTCATCGCAGGAATCAGCGGGGCCTCGTTGGGCGCGGCCGATGGCGGCAGGGTGGAGGACTACTTCGTGGCCGGTGTCATCGGCGCTGGAGTCGGGGGTGCCGCGCTGCTGGCCGTCCAACCTTTCCTGGAGAGGTGGAGCTGGGCGGATGTCGGAGCCGGCGCCCTCGTCGGAGGCGCCATCGCGGCATCGGGCAGGGGCGCGGCGATCGGCTTCGGTGCGGGCGCCGTCGTCGGCGTCGCAGCATGGCAACTGATCCCGGCGATGAAACTTCCCGACGCGGCGGCCGTAACACTCTTCGGGCTCGCTGCCGGCGGGATCGGTGGCTGGGTCTTTCGCGCGCTGGATGCGCACGACAGCGGAAACGGATCGGCGCCCGCTGTCCTCAGCTTTACAGTTCGAACGAATTGAGTTTTCCTGATCACATGCGAGACCGAATGAGGCTTTTGACGGCGACGGCTCTCGCCGTGTTGCTCTCCGCCTGCGCGGTCGGGCACGAGATGGACGTCCGCGCACCGGCAGGCGCCTGCGCCTCGGCCCCGAATGCCGATGTCGCCTGGGCGCGGCCGGACTCCGAGGGAGAGCAATCGCGTCTCGACGACTGGTGCTCGGCGACGGGCGAGCCGGTGGTTCGCCAGCTCAGTTCCGCCGATCTGCCGGCTGGGGTCGTGCAGGGAGCTTCCCTTGGCGGAGGCCCGGTGCCATCTCGGCCCGATCTTTCTTCGACCGGCGCCAGCGACCCGATCCAGACCCTCGTCGTCGCGACCTGGAACATCGAGGTCGGCTCCGGAGACCTCATCGGCTTCCTGCAAGAGCAGATCGGTTATTCCTGCGAGTCCGCCCGGACCGCAAGTGAATCCAGGGTCCCCTTCGTTCTGCTCGTGCAGGAGGCGCACCGGGCGTCGCACGATATCCCATCCGTACCCGACGGCGTATCGCTTCCCGGCGCAATCGGGAAGTCTGACGGACACGAATCACGTGCCGATATCGTCGAGATCGCAGAGCGCTGCGATCTCTCGCTGTTCTACGCTCCTTCCATGCGCAACGGCGCGGAAGCAGAAGGAGAGACGCCGGAGGACCGGGGCAACGCGATTCTCGCCTCGATTCCGCTCTCGGAGCACTCCGCGGTCGAGTTGCCCCTGGAGACGCAGAGGCGCGTCGCCGTAGCCGCGCTGGCGCATCCGCCGGGCCGCGAGCCGATCCGGGTGGTGAGCTTTCATCTCGACGTGGCCGCGAACATGCTGCGGGTCATCACGACGGGGAATTCCACACGGTTGCGACAGGGACTGGGCCTGGCACGCGCTCTCGAGGAGCTGAACGAGGGAGATCGCCAGGTCGCGACGGTCATCGGTGGAGATGTGAACAGCTGGTCGGAGAAGGAGTCGGTGATCCGGCACCTGGCCGAGCGGTTTCCGGAGTCTCCGACTGCCACGGCAGAGGGAACGCGGGGCGGATATCCAACGGACCACATGTTCCTGCGGACCTTCGAGGGCTCGCAGGTCGTCCTCGACGAAGGATCCTACCGGGTCGTCCCCGATGAATACGGTTCGGACCACCGCGGACGCGTGCTGACGCTGAACTTTTCCGACGAATAGGTCCACATCGGGACACACATCAGGCACCGCTTCTCCGCAACTCGTCATCGATGATCGCGGAGATCACTTCGTAGGGCTGCGCACCTGACAGAAACCGCCCGTTGATGAACAGCGCGGGCGTTCCCGTGACTCCCAGAAGTCTGCCTGCCTTCAGGTCGGCATCCACCGCAGCCGAGTGACGCCGCGACTCGAGGCAGGAAGCGAATTCGTTCACGTCCAGCCCGAGATCCGAAGCCGTCTGCTGCAGACTTTCCCGGTCCAGTCCGCCGGGGGCGGCGAACAGGGCATCGTGATACTGCCAGAATCGAGACTGATCCGCGGCGCAGAGGGACGCTTCCGCCGCGTTCTGAGCGTTAGGGTGGATGTTGTTGAGCGGGAACTGCCGGAACACGAGCCGTACGTCATCCCCGTAGTCCTCGAGGATGCGGTCCAGCGTGGGCACCACGCGCAGGCAGAACGGACATTCGAAGTCGCTGAATTCGACGATCGTCACCGCCGCATCCGCGGAACCTCTGGACGGGAATCCTTCGGAGACCACCTCGAAGCGAAACGGCTCGAGGAAGCTCTCCGCCTCGTATTTCTCCTCCAGTCCCGCGACTAAAGCGTCGAACCGCTCCTCGGCCTGCTGCCTGCGAAGAAACTGGCGAATGGGAGCGTCCAGCTGTTCTCGCGTTCCCTGAACGCGAGCCCGATTACGCTGGTAGAACTCGTCCACTTCGGCGTCACTGGGATCCGTCAGCTTCGAATCGACTTCGGACTCGATCAGTTCTTCTTCCGAGATGCCTCGCGAATCGGCCTCCCGTGCGATGAGGCGCTCGCCCAGCAGTTGCTCGAGGCCTGCCTCGTACAGATCCTGTCGTTGACGGTCGATCTGAAGATGCGCGTCCGGCTGGGCGCTCCGCAGGTCCGCGAGCGTGATCTCCTCTCCCCCGATGCGAGCCACCACATCAGTCTCGTCGAAGGTCGACCCGGAACCTGCCGATATCGACCCGGTTCCCTTGCCTCCGCCGAGACCCGCCAAGAACAGCACGACGGCGGCGCCGATGACCGAACCGACGACGAAAGGGATGATTTGATCTCTTTTGGACATCCAGCCACTCCATTCATATTCCAGTGGTAGCCCGCGACCCGGGCCGACGTCCCGCACCATGCTGTACCTTCACGGCGTGGACCGGGGTCCAGCGGCAACCTGCGCGCCAGAGAAGGTCGACGATACCCCGGCGACGAGAACGCGCCCCCGGAGCCCGAAGGTCCCGGGGGCGCGCGGTGCGACGGGGCGGTCAGACCGCCCGCCGGGTCAGGTCAGTACGGTGTGGTGAACGTGCAGATGTTGCCCGAGATGATGTTGATGGCATCGCTCTCGTTGAAGCCGGCCAGGTAGCCCTGCTTCGTGGCGCCGCCGCCCGCAAAGATCTCGGCGTTGAAGATGAACGCCAGCAGCTGCTGGGCGAGCTGCTCGCACTGGCCGCCGTCCCCGACACTCTCGGTCAGGAAGTGCGAGATCTCGGCCTTGGCCGTGCACTCACCGGCCGCGACCCCGTCGGCCAGGTTCTCATTGTTGAAGGCTGACTCGACGCAGGTCGCATCCGAGAAATACCCGTCGAACGGCTCGTCGCCGGACGCGAAGTACGACGTCGGGCTGTCGTACGGATTCAGCCCGTTCACGTAGTCGATGACATCCTGCGTGATCAGGTCGAGCCCGTTCTTGTTGTGCCAGAAGCCCTTCGTGCCGAAATCGACCGTGTCGGTGCAGTAGTTGTAGAACGTCTTGGTCACGGTCGTGCCGGAAATCACCGAGCCGCTGAGCGACGAACTGATCGTCACGTTCTGCGATACGACTCCACCGGTCGCATAGTACTGCGGCGGAGGCGTCGGCAGCACTTCCATCACCGTGTAGCTGCCCGGGTACAGGTTGCTCCAGGAGGTGCACCCGTCACCCCCGGTGAACTTCGAGTTCGTGCTGTACGGGTTTCCATCGGCGAGCGTGCCGGACAGCGTGAACTTCCAGCCCGGGATCGGCAGTTCGCCAGCGTCCGTCTGTCCGTTCCCGTTCGCGTCGTAGATCTTGCAGGCGGTGATCGAGCCGAGCCCCACGTTCCCATAGACGATTTCGTGGGTCTCCTGCTGAGACAGCGGCTTCGGACCGTCCACCGTTACCTGGACCGTCGGGCTGACCGCAAGCGCCAAGCCGTCCAGATACGCCGCCGTCTGGAGCGTGCCACTGGGCGTTTCCTCGACGAACGTGTAGGTGCCGGCCTCGGGAGCGATGTATACGAAAGTCGTGTACTCCATGGTCGTGTTCGACCACGGGTCCGTCGCATCGACCCGCCATCCCTCTACGAAGACCTCGGTCGCATCCTTCACGCCGTTGAAGTTCTCATCGTGGAACTTCTTCACCGTGATCTCGGCCGGGAACTTCTGAGCGTCCTCCAGGACCTTGTAGTTGTCCGTCTTGCTTTGAGCCGAGACGAAGCCGTGGTTCGTGCCGCAATCCTCGCCGTTGGGATACCCGGCGTTCCCGATCGTCTTGTTCACGAAGTCGGCGGGATCCGGAAGATCGCCGAGGCAGAGGAAGTCGACGCCGGGCGTCGCCCACGCCTTGTAGACGCCGCCGTTGTTCGGCGTGTCCTGGTACGGGTACAGCTGGACGGAGACGTTTTCCTCGTCATCGCCCGGGCTGAAGGGTCCGCCGAAGTGGTGCGAGCAGTCGGTGTCCGGCGCGAAGGCCCACTTGTTCGTGTAGGTGAACTTGCCCCACGCGCCGTCGGCGAGCCCGAAGTAGTCTGCGACTTCGGCGGTCGTCGGCACTCGGTAGAACCGGCCGTTCCTGACCTCGACCACGCGGCAGTACCACGGGTCTTCGCTCAGGAGGGCCTGCCCACTGGGACTCGTGACCTGATAGATCCAGTACCAGGAGACGCCCGAGTACGGCTCCGGCGGCTCCAGCAGTGCGGCGTCCTTCGGGTTGTCCGGGTCGGACGGTCCGCCATTGAAGTAAACCTCAGGCTTGGTGTCGTACTGGTTCGCGTTGACGATGTCGCGCGTCTCGGTCGACGTGTAGACAGCGCCCCGGACGGGCTCTCCGGCCGTGTCATCGCCGATCGCGAAGCTTGGCATGCTCGGCGCGCGTACCGACTGCTCATCCGGCGCAATCGGCTGCTCGCTGCACGAAGCAAGTACGAGACCGACGGCGGCGACTCCGAGCAGGGAGCCCCATCGAATCGCTCGTGCTGATGTCTTCATGTTTGGCCCCTATCTCTCCGATCAAGTCGGAGACTCGTGCGTCCGCAGTTTCGTGCCGGGGGACCAGGAACCCCATACCTGGTCGACACGAATCTCTCTCACCTCGAGGGGCCCTTACGGGGGATCACGTTCGTGCGGATATCGGTAAGGCATGGCACGCCTCCTCGCGGATAGGTTCTGGACGGGACCGAAAACCTGAAGGAGGCCCAATTCGGTAGCCGGGCGGTCTCCGCGTGGCGGAGCCCCTGGCTTTGCGTGCCGCGGGCCGGCGGCGTGCCGTTTCGGTGGGCGACCGAATCTTGCTCGCGTTCATTCAACCGACGTCGGGCGACAGTCCTCATACTGTCCCCTGGAGGCATGGCGCCCTGAGGGGGCCAACTGGAGGGTCATGCCTCGGATGGCGGGCGAAGGTGAGCATCGCCACTGAGCAGCTGACTTTAAAAGAAGACACGAGAACGAAGCTGTCAACGTGTTGCGGGGATGCAACATACGGAAATGCAATGTGCGTGCCGCGGCCGGGCGTCACCCGACGGCCCGGGGCGGCGATGCCGACCGGGACCTTCGTTGTTGAAGTTCGAATACCCCTCTTCACGGGTCCTCCTCGTGCGCATCGAGAAGGGCTACAACCGCGCTCCGAGCGAGCGGAAAAGATCCGCGTACGGGTGGAACGCGCTGGTCGAGGGGGGGCCGGATCGAATTCCAGGGTGGGCCGCGAACGGCTGGAACCCGAGTCACGAAAATTAGGGTGCAGCGACCGCTAAGTCAAAGATTCAGTGATGCGATTCGACGACGCTGTCGCGGACCGGGAACGCCTTCGATGGACGCAGATCATCCCGGCCTGGACATCGAGTCGGGGAATAGCGTGCGGAGTGACTTGCCGTGGCAGGTTCCTCCGGTCAGGGACCGAATATCGGCACCAAAGCACCCGACACAGCGCTCGCGGATGAGGAGGGATTCGTATCGAAGTGCGCCCGACAGGATTTGAACCTGTGACCTCTTGCTCCGGAGGCAAGCGCTCTATCCAGGCTGAGCTACGGGCGCGTGCGGAGTGCGTGTGCGTCGTTCTGCCAGTGCGCCGCCAGGGACTCGAACCCCGAACCTACTGATTAAGAGTCAGTTGCTCTACCAGTTGAGCTAGCGGCGCGCGTGTTCGCGATGTGAAGTGGAGCCGAGGGGAGTCGAACCCCTGACCTCCTGAATGCCATTCAGGCGCTCTCCCAACTGAGCTACGGCCCCAATGTTTACGATGTCGTGTTCTCGAACAGCCCCTTTTTGCGCCTCTTTTTGCGGCAAAGCCGCGAAAAGCAACGCACTGAGCTATGGCCCCGACATCGCGCATGCCCCCAAGGAGAATCGAACTCCTATCTCCACCTTGAAAGAGTGGTGTCCTAACCGTTAGACGATGGGGGCGTCATTCGCCTGCCGCTCGGCGGCGAAACTCCTTCCGATCCGGTCTCACCTCCGGAAGCGCTTCGTCAATACCGGCCCCGTCCGCCCCGGTTCCTTACGCGTCCGGCAGGATTCGAACCTGCGACCCTCGGCTTAGAAGGCCGATGCTCTATCCAGGCTGAGCTACGGACGCAAATCCGCTCCGTGGTCGTCGTGTCGTCCGTCCTGATCGAGGAGCTCGCGATGGGGATTGAACCCATGACCTCATCCTTACCAAGGATGCGCTCTACCACTGAGCTACGCGAGCCGGTGTCCCATCTGGGCCGGCCGGACAGGGGCGGAGGGACTCGAACCCCCAGCCGCCGGTTTTGGAGACCGGTGCTCTACCAGTTGAGCTACGCCCCTTCACCATCCGGAGTGGCTGGGGACGGATTTGAACCGCCGACACCCGCGTTTTCAGCGCGGTGCTCTACCACCTGAGCTACCCAGCCGTATCCAGCGCA
>JARRPS010000245.1:0-7357 GCA_037382625.1 Gemmatimonadota bacterium
ACGCTTCGACCCGATCGCCCGGGCGCACGTCCGCGAGGGCGGCGCGGACGAGCAGCGCCGCCGAGTGCTCGAGATCCGCAGGGTACAGGAGCAGGTCGCAGCCGGCGTTCAGCGCGGCTACGGCTCCGGCGGCGGTGCCGTCCGGGTCGCCCGGCAGCTCCAGCGCCTCAGTGAACCCGCCCATGTTCAGGGCATCGGTGACCACGATCCCCTCAAAGTCCATCTCCTCGCGAAGCAGGTCTTCCAGCAGATGCGGCTCGAGAGTCGCCGGTCGCGAAGAGCCGAGCGCGGGGTAGGCCACGTGCGCGGTCATCACCGCAGCCACCAGGTCGGCCACGGCCCGAAACGGCTCGAGGTCCTCCGAAAGCTCGGTCCTGCCGGCGTCCACGACCGGGAGCTCGTCGTGCGAATCCGCGGTCGTTCGCCCGTGCCCCGGAAAATGCTTCGCGCAGGCACTCACTCCCTCTGCCTGGCAGGCCTCGATCCAGGCTCTCCCGAGTCGGCCGACCTCCTCCGGCCGAGATCCGAAGCTGCGAGTGCCGACGATCGGATTCCGGGGCTCGACGTCCAGATCGAGAACCGGGGCGAGCACCAGGTTCACGCCGACGGCGCGAGCCGACCGGCCGGTGATCCGGCCCGCCGTTCGTGCCGCTTCGAGCGGATCAGGAGAGGCCGCGAGGCCTAACGGAGGGGGGAGCTCGGGCAGGCCCCCGAATTGCTGTCCCGGGCCCCGCTCCAGGTCCGAGGCGATCCACAGGCGGTGACGGACGGCAGAGCGCCACTCCGCCACCCAATGGGCGATCCGCTCTGCCTCGCCGCCGAAGATGACGAAGCCCCCGGCACCGAGCGCCAGGGCGCGCTCGGCCCTCCGGCGCACTTCGTCCTCCGGCTCGAGGTCGAATCGCAGGGATTCCAGGAACAGACGGGCGGCGAGGATCACGCTGGTGTCATCTTTCCGAGAATACGGGGTGCCGCGGCGCCCGTGGCCCAACCGAGGTCCGAAGGGATGCCGAGTACATGCTGCCGGGCCAGCAGGGCGAACGCCGCCGCCTCGCGGGCATCGCCGTTCCACCCGGCACTCTCGAGAGGCCGGACCGGGCATCCCGGAAGCCGGGCCTGGATCCGTCGCATCAGCTCGGGATTTCGGGCACCGCCGCCGCAGACCAGAACCTCGTCCGGTTCGAAGCCGAGGAACCGGTAAGCGTCCGACACCGTTCGGGCGGTCAACTCGGTGAGCGTGGCGAGGAGGTCCTCGGGGCGCTCGCCCGAGTAGCGCTCGAGCCAGGGCGCGAGCGAGCCCGCCCCGAACCGCTCCCGTCCCGTGCTTCGGGGCGGATCTTCTTCGAAGAAGGCGTCCTCGAGCCATTCGTCGAGGGCAGCCGGGACGACTTCGCCGGCGGCAGCCAGTCGTCCATCCACGTCGAATCGTTTCGCGCCCGAGGTCAGCCTTCGGGCCGCTTCGTCGATCAGGGCGACCCCCGGCCCGGTGTCGAAGGCGATCGGTCCGGATCCGGACGCATCGCGGGGAAGACCCGTGACGTTGGCCATTCCGCCGATATTCTGTATCGCGAGACCGCGGTCGGGTCGGGCGAGGACCAGCAGGTCGAACAGCGGGGTCAGCGGCGCCCCATGCCCGCCGGCCGCCACGTCACGTACACGGAAGTCTGCCACCACATCGATCCCGGTGCGCTCGGCGATCACGGCCGACTCGCCGATCTGCAGCGTGGCTCCCGGGCGCGACCCATCGGGCGGTCGGTGCCATACGGTCTGCCCGTGGCTGCCGATCGCCGTGACCTCCGCAGGATCGATGTCGGCCTCGTCCAGCAGCGCGTGCACGGACCCGGCGAACGCTTCACCGAGAGCGAATCCGAGGTCGCACAGCGCCTGAGACCCGGCCCGGCCCGCTACCGCGGTCTCGAGAGCCGCGAGCAGCTCCGGCCGGTAGGGCTCCGAGTGGAATCCTGCCAGAGAGACCCGATCGGGGCGTTCCTTCCGGCCTTCGAATTCGACCAGCGCGGCATCGACCCCGTCGAGCGAGGTGCCGGACATCAGGCCGACGTACAGGTCGCTCACAGATCTTCACCCGGCGATGCGTCCCGGGGCCAACGCTCCAGACACGTCGAAAGAAACCCGGCACACTCCTCGAGTCTCTCCTCCGCCGTCGCCCGGTCCACGCCCATTCCGTGCATGGCCAGCGCCGACTTCACTTTTCCATCGGCACGGAGCAGGAGCTGCCCTGCCGCAGGACGTGCCAGACCGGTCAGGGCCTCCACGATCCGCAGGCTGCGGTCCTCGAGCTTCCGGCTGGTCGCCCTCAGGTCGACCATCAGGTTTCCGTAGACCTTGCCCAGTCGGATCATCGACGCGGTGGTGATCATGTTGAGCACCATCTTGGTCGCCGTGCCCGCCTTGAGACGGGTGGAGCCGACGATCGCCTCCGGTCCGGTCAACACCGTGATCCGGTGATCCACGCGCTCCGCCAGCTCCGACGGGGGCTCGGAACAGGTAAGAAGTCCCGTCCCGGCGCCGGACTCGATCGCCCGTTCCAGCGCCGCCTGGACGAACGGGGTCGTGCCGGAAGCGGCGATACCCAGTACGAAATCCGCAGCGCCGATCCCGGCGGCGAGGATCGCCTCACGCCCGGCATCTTCATCATCCTCCGCTCCCTCCTGAGCGCGAACCAGCGCCTCGAGACCTCCGGCGATGATGCCCTGCACCATCTCGGGGTCGGTGCCGAAGGTGGGGGGACATTCGGCGGCGTCGAGAACACCGAGACGACCGCTGGTGCCGGCGCCGACGTAGAACAGGCGACCGCCGAGCGACAGCCTGTACGCCACGTCGTCCACCACCCCGGCCACCGAGTCGGCGCAGGCCGCGACGGCGCCGTCGGCAGCCCAACGCGCGGGTCCTCCGTCACGCCCGGTCCGGTTCTCTAGAAATAGTAGCGAAGATCGAACTCCACGATTCCGAACTTCGCCCGATTCTCGTCACCCTTGAGTGGCACGCTGGATCCGGAGAATTGCAGTCCGATCGTGAAATCCTCTCTCGCTACGTAGCCGAGGCGAAGGTATCCGGTGCTGATGCTGCCGTCGACGTCATCCGACGCCTCGGGATAGGAGTCGTACAGATATCCGAGCGCCACGTTGAGAGGAATGTCGCGCCATGCATTCAGGTCGAAATCGAGCTGGCCACCCAGCTGCGCGTACACTTCGTCATCTTCGTTCCGCCGGACGGATTCCCCGATTCCGAGGTTCCCGATCGCTATGATTCCAAACAGATTCGAGAACGCGTGGGCGTAGCGGCCGCCGCCGGAGACACGGAGGGTATTCGATTTTCGCACGATGTTCGCGTCGATCCCCTCGACAACGTCCTCCACGAATCCGGCGATGTCCACCGCGGTCGTGTTCTTGTTGGACACCTGGAAGTCCAGCGACAGCATGTCGCGCTCCGACTCCAGAACGCGAGCCAGCCAGCCGACCTCGAACCCGGTGATCGTGTTCACGCCTCGCGCGAGCAGGGTACCGAGCTCCGTCCCCAGACGGGCATCCACGGCGTAACCGGCCCGGAAGGCGAACCAGTCTGTGATCTTCTGCTGGTACTCGAAGTCCAGGGTGGCGTAGATCAGATCTTCTGCTGGTACTCGAAGTCCAGGGTGGCGTAGATCAGGTCGCCCGCGATCCCCGGAATCGTGTCACCACCGATCACGATATTCGGCTGCAACAGGTCCACCGCCGTCCCGAGCCCCAGGCTGGAAACGACGTAGGAACGAATCCAGGGGTCCTGCACCGTGCGCGAAGGGCTGAATCGGTGGCCGTTCAGCTGCGGATAGGGACCTGCCGTATCCTGGGCGCTCAGGGGGGTCGGGTAGAAGACGACCAGGGCCGCGAAAGCAGCGATCTCGGCGGAGCGGCGGCATACGTTCATCTCACTCACCTCCCCCGAGCGGAATCCACAGGCCGGCCAGGAGCTCGAAGCCGGAAGAGCGGAATCGGGTCGGGATCAGGGTCTCTGCACCGATGTCCACCTCGACTTGCGAAATGTTGATCAGGCTCTGGCTGTACCGGGCCTCGATCGTCAGCCGCGGCTTTCCGATCGGGAACTGACCGCCGACCCCGAATTTCACGGCCACGTCGAAGTCTTCGACGGAGTCGCTCACATCCTCATCCCCGCCGTCGCCCTTCACGGGCGACAGGGTCGCGTCGAGCAGAAAGGCAAAGTCCACACCGCTGTTGACGAACACCTTGCCGCCGGCCGTCTCGATCTTCAGCAGCAGCGGAACCGCCAGGTACGACAGACCGAGCGACAGACTGTCTTGGCGCTCGTCCTGCCCCTCCACGTCGAAGGCGATCTTCGTGCCCCGATCGACCCAGCCCGGCTGCACCCCGATCCATACATTCTCGGCCACGGGAAACTCGACGAGGCCGCCGATTGCGGGGCCGATGCGGCTGCGGAACTCCGCCCCGGAAGGCGCATCGCCGCTGAGGCTGGAGCTGGTGATGCCACCGTAGGCCCCGATTCGGACCTGGGCCCATGCATCGGTCACGAAGACCGCGAACAACAGGATCGCAAGCGCCGGAATGATTCTGCGCATGCTGAACTCCGGGCATAGGAGGAGTCTGGCCCCGTCGGGACAGGACCCGCGGCCGGGCGACGTTTTGAAGTGAACCTCCAGCAACCTCGCCCGCAATGCACAAATCCGTATCCGTCGGCTCGGGCTGGCTTTCGGCGGTCCGGCCACGCCGGCATCTTGTGGCGATCAGCTGCAACGTCGGCTCACCTCCCCGCGAGCGAACGGAAGGCGCCACACGTGCGAGCACCTCGATCCGCCATCGGCATGCTGCTGGCCATTCTTATCGGTCCTGCCGGCGGGAAGGCGCAGGAAGCCGAGCTCGACTCCCTTCCGGCGGTTCCGTCGATCCGGGTCGGGCATGGCGACAAGGGCTTCGAGTTTGAGTCGGCAGACGGCCGGTTTCTCCTGCAACTGCAGGCGAGGCTGCAGTTCCGCATATCTCACCCGTTCGATTCCGATCCGGTGACGTTCCAGGAGATCACAGACAACGACGACCTGTCGTTCGCAGTACGCCGGGCCCGGCTCAAGGTCGGCGGCCATGCGTTTGAGACCTGGCTCAAGTACTACTTCGAGTACGGACTGGCCTCATCGGCTCTCCTGAATTTCGAGGCGAAGGTCGAGAAGTTTCAGGCCCTCAGCCTGCACGTCGGCCAGTGGAAGGTCGAGTACAACCGCGAACGGATGATCTCCTCCGGGAAGCAGCAGACGGCCGACCGGTCGATCCTCACCTATCCGTTCACGATAGATCGCCAGCAGGGAATCTCGATGTACGGAAGGCTTCAGGGTGGCGGCGCGGCCGATTTCAGCTACTGGGCCGGAGTGTTCAGCGGAAACGGCCGGGGCGAGCGGGGGGACGACGAGTTCCCGATGTGGACCGGGAGGCTCCAGTGGAATGCGTTCGGGCGCCCGGTCCCCTTCTCTGGCTCGGACCTCGAACGCACTCAAGATCCGGCGTTCAACCTCGCCCTGGCCGGGGCGACGAATCGCAGCCCCTATACACGGTTTTCCCAGGCGGGCGGCGGCCAGCTGCCCGGATTTGACGACGGGGTGGAGGGACAGTACCGGGTCAACCAGGCGGTGCTCGAGACGGCCCTGATGTGGAAGGGGATTTCCTGGCAGCAGGAGCTGCACTGGAAGGAGATCGATGACCGGTTGAACGGCAGCACCACGGAGCTGCTCGGAAACCTGGTGCAGATAGGCTATTTCTTCGGAGATCCTGTCGTTCGTGCCGCCCCAGCTGGAGCTGGCCGGGCGGTACGCCCTCTTTGACCCGGATCGCGATGCCGAAGCGGATAACCGGCAGGAGCTCACGTTCGCCGCGAACTGGTTCTTCCACGGACATCTGAACAAGCTGACGGCGGAGTTCTCCTACCTGGACTACGAGCTGGAAGGGGTCGTGCGGAACGGAACGCGATTCCGGCTGCAGTGGGACGTTTCGTTCTAACAGGGCTGGCGACCCGGGGCCACCTGAGCCGACCCCCGGTAGACACGCCAGCGGGCGGCCGCCCGAGGGCGACCGCCCACTGATTCAGCGCCGGCGCTACGTCTCCACGTCGGGCTCTCCCGAAGAAGTCTCTTCGGAGAGGCTACGAGAACCGCTTCGTGCCCGCCACCGGCAGGCCGCCCGGCCCGCGTAAGTCCCGTACCGGTCGCCACCGGCATGGCGTAGATTGCCGCTCATGAACCCCCTGCACAGACGGCTCAGACTTCTGCTCTCTGCGCTGCCGCTCACGGCCTGCGCACCCTCCGCATCCGTGCCGCCGCCGGCGGTCAGCGGCGCGCTTCCGGCGGCCGAAAGGTCGGCAGATCTCTCCGCGCCCGGCTTCCCGGCCACGTGGAGATACGCGGCCGGCGCGCCACCGGTGGCCGGACGAAACGGGATGGTGGTATCCACCGACTCCCTGGCCAGCGCCGCCGGTGTGGAGATCCTTCGAGCGGGTGGCAACGCCGTCGATGCGGCGATCGCCGTCCAGTTCGCGCTCGCCGTCGTCCATCCACCGGCCGGAAATATCGGGGGTGGAGGATTCCTGGTCGCCCGCATGACCGACGACACCCGCGTCGCGCTGGACTTCCGAGAGAAGGCGCCGAAGGCGGCGACGCGCGACATGTACCTCGACGCAGAGGGCAACGTCTCCGATGAAGGCTGGGACGGCCACCGCGCCGCCGGCGTGCCCGGCTCGGTCGCCGGGATGGAGGCGGCCCACCGGCGGCTCGGGACTCTGCCGTGGGAGCGGCTCCTGGCCCCCGCGATCCGGCTGGCCCGCGATGGGTTCCGCGTCGAGGCGCGGCACCACCAGGACCTCGCGGGGGCGCGGAATCGGCTGTCCCGGTATCCCGCCACGGCGGCGGCCTTTCTACCCGGCGGCGCGGCGCCCCCCGTCGGCTCGATCCAGCGACAGCCCGACCTGGCGCGGACGCTCGAGGCGATCGCGGAGCACGGAAGCGCCGGTTTCTACCGCGGATGGGTCGCCGACTCGATCGAGGCCGAGATGCGGCGGGGCGGAGGCCTGATCACGAAGGCCGATCTCGCGGGCTACCAGGCCGTGTGGCGCGATCCGATCGAGGTCGATTACCGGGGCTGGACGGTGATCTCGATGCCGCCGCCCTCTTCGGGCGGCGTCACCATGGGACAGATCCTGAACATCCTCGAATCGTGGGAGCTCGGTGCCATCGGCTGGCCCTCCCCGAAGGCGATCCATCTCGCGGTCGAGGCGATGCGGCGGGCCTACGCGGACCGGAACTTCTACCTCGGGGATCCCGACTTCGTGGAGATGCCGCTCGCGCGGT
>JARRPS010000246.1:0-8099 GCA_037382625.1 Gemmatimonadota bacterium
GCTCGACCTACAGACGCATCGCCCGGTCATCAAGGTGTGATGCCGGAAGAGACGGTCCCAGTTCTCCCTTTCGATTCCACTGGCTAGCGTTCGCGCTGCGCGCTTGTCGTTTCTTACGCGCTTCGAGCCAAGGGTAAGGGGCGCCTGCCGACCGCTGCATGTTAATGTTTCGGCTACGGTTACAGTAGGGGCAGGACGCGGACATTTCGGAAAGGACCTGGATGCACGAAAGCCCGCATTACTGCGGGCTTTCTGTCAGTCGGGGCGCAGGGATTTGTCGTCGTGACGTCCGTGGGCGAAGCCCATGGACGCACCCCGGACCTCCTGCCGTCGAGCCGCAGGCGAGACCCTGAGCAGGCGCAGCCTGCGAAGCACCCCATACCGATTCCGTGCGCTGACGGGCGCTGACCAGCGCTGGTTTGTGCGGGTATTGGGGTGGGTACCGATGGCCAGCAGCAGCCCGCAACAGCGGGCGCTGCCACCGACGCTGACACTGTTCGGCACACGCCTGATCGAGCGACCAATGACTGCTTCTCCGAAGCGAAGCGCCCGGTCGGACCGGAATCGGGCGCCTGTCGCCGAGTCAATCCCCCGTGTCAACGCCGGAGCCGGTGCCGATCACCCCGGCCCCGTCCACCTAATCAAGCTTGTTCCAGTAACTCGCTTCAGCCCTTGTGATCAGTCCACAATTGGTCGCCGGGCGCAGAAGCTGAGGGTCCGGCTATGGTCGCGACGTCCGATCACATGCCGTCCGTCGACACGGGAACCCAGATGTCGTCGTCGTGCGCGCGGATCAGTCCGGCGAAGCGCGTCATCGCATCCTCGTCCTCGCCCATGGACGCGAAGACCATCTGGAAGAAATCGTCCAGCTTGTCTCAGTCGTCCACGAAGTACATGACCTTGGCGTTGTGCGGACCGCCGGTGTTGTGGTCCAGCTTCACCCACCCGAGCAAGCAGCCCCTTCGCGATCGCTTCGTCCAGCACGGGGCGCATCAGCGCATCCCATGAGGCGTTCCACTCGGCCATATCCCGGAAGTTCACGCGGAAGGTCGAGGCGTACATGTGCGAGATGTAGCCGGGCTCGTCGCTCCAGCCCATCTCCTCCATGTCCCAGATTTCGTCCCGGTGCGCGGTGACGCTCCGGCTGGATGCGGCCCACTCGCCGGCCGGAGTGGAAGCCTGGAGACGCTCGAGATACTCGCGCCAGAACACATGGATCGAGGCCCAATCGCACGTGCGGACTACGAACCGGTAGTTGTATTCGTCTCCGCCCGCGTGGTGCTGCATCTGGTTGGAGCCCTCGATCACGCCTTAGTCGACCAGCTCCCGTAGGATCGGAACCGAGTACTCTCGGTACTGCCGGTTCCAATCCTCGGTCTCGGCCATCTGGACGGCGTAGTACGCCTCGTAGACGAACTCCGGCGCTCGATCGTCCTGTGCCGAGAGCGGTCCCGAAATGAGCAGGGCGAACGCTGCAAGGGAAGACACTCTCTTGCGTATTGAGTCTCCTGTTGGAGGAATTCCTCGCTGACTTGCCGGCCCGGAGAACGCAAGAAACAGGGCATAGGTCAAGGTGCACGAACATGCGTAGGAGTCCCAGCCATCCCGTCCGGCAGGCGGGGATCGCCTCACGGGCACCTGCCTGATTCTCCACTCCTGCGGCCGCATGACCACGACGTAGGTCCGGCACGGACGAGAGGCGACCGCGCCGAAGTGGCACAGAGATCTGCAGTCGGTGATGGCGCGTCACGAGACGGCGCTCGCCGACTTCAACAGGGTGCGCGGGCTCGATCCGAGTCTTCCGCCCACACTCGAGCACGCATCGTGGATCTATCGGAGCCGGGGGGGACACAGCCCGACTCTTCGCGGCCCTACGGGCGCGGATGGATTTGCCTTGGTGGACGTCCCTGCGGGCCTGAGCCGGCCTTGACAGGAACGACCCTTATGTCGTGACTGAGATGTGAGCTTGTGACCAGGCTTCCGTCACGCGACACCGATCCGGTGGGTAGCTGGCGTGCGACGCGAGCGCTGAGACGCTATTGCCCCTGGCGATTAGGAGGAACTGATGAAGATGGTCCTGATCTCTCCCCCGTTCACGCAAGAGCAGTACGAGAAGACCATCCGGTTGCTGACAGGCGGCGGGTGGAATCTCCGGCCGACTGGCCCGTCGAAGGGCTGCTCGCGCACATCGCGGGACAGGGTGAGAGCACGTTCCGCGTCGTCGACGTCTGGGAGTCGGAGGAGGCCCTCGACCGATTCGCCGACATCATCGGACCGATTCTCCGGGAGGCCGGCGTCGAGGGCGAGCCGGAGGTGTACCCGGCGCACACGTTCCTGGTGGTCTGAAGGCGCTCGACGAAGAATTTCTGGAGCCGGTCCAGCTTCACGGATCCGGACCGGCTCCAGGCGGACGCGACCGGATTCAGTCGGACGCGGTCTCGACCGTCGGGCCGAACTCGTAGAATCCGTCCTTGTGCGCGGTGCACCACTGCGTGCGTGATGTCGGGCGCATCGTCGCCCATCGAGCCCGTGAAGGCCTCCCAGCCCTCCAGGATCGCAGGGATGTCCTCGGCGATGTAGTAGAAGTGGACGTTCCACGGACCCGCCCAGGCGTGGTAGAAGACGCCGGCATCGGCCCAGGTGCCCTCATCGACGACGGCTTGCGCACGCTGAAGAGTGTAGCTCTCCCACGCTTGGCTCACGGCATCGACGTCCGTGCACTTCCAGGAGCTGATCGCGACCGACATACCGTCAGCGTCGGTGTCCTCGCTCTCCGCACCCGTGCCGAACTGGTAGAAGCCGTCCTTGTGCTCGCTGCACATGTCCCAGAGATCCGGGGCGTCAGGGTACATCTCGTCGAACGCGGCGTTGTACGACTCCTGACCGGCGAGGAGCTGCGGGATGCTCTCGCCGGTCGCCCAGTAATTCACGTTCCACTCATCGGCCCACGTGTGGTAGAAGATCCCTGCGGACATCCAGGAGCCGACGTCTACGGCCCGCCGGGCCGCGTTGACGCCGCGCGTGTTCCAATCCTCTTCGATCGTGTCCATGTCGCCGAAGTCGCACTGCCAGGAGCTGATCATCAGCATTGGCGGAGATTCATCTTCCTGTGCGACCCCGGCGCCGGGCCAGGCGAGAACAATGGCGAATGCGAGAGCGAATGTGGTTCGGTTCATGGGCTTCTCCATAGTGTGATGGTACGACGGCGGTCGGCCCGTGCCGTCCGCCGGCGAATTCGGATCCCTAGAGAACCGGGATCTCGCCTGAACTGTTTCGCTATGCGAGCACGGCGCCTGGATGCGCCGAAAGCAGCGGAAGTGCGCTCGGCTCTTCCTTGGGACAGGCTTCCAAGGGTACGAGCGTCGCGCGATCCCTGTCAACGGTGAGGTGGGCCCGCCTGACGACCGAGGGGCGCCAGTAGGAGGCCTTGTGATCGAACCGGCCGCGTCACTCAGTGCTCGGGTTGATACAGCAGTTCCTTTCGCGGCTCGGGCGGATCTATACCAACATCCGACGAGTGAATCCACGCATATCCTGGTTTTCCCGCTATTCGAAATGCGTACCAAGCTTCAGACGCAAGCTCGACGTGGACCGGGTCTCCCCGGATAAACGATCCTACCATCATGGATGAAGTGCTCGGGCCTGCCCGCACGTCCGCTCGCTCGACGCCGCCCTGGTTGCGCCAGTAGAGCCTGTTTCTACGGGTGTTATTCGGCACGGCCACGTTCCCCGTCGAAACTCGTAACAACCCTTCAAATTATGCGCTTATAAGATAGCGATTTCTCCACAGTTTGTCGCTGTTTCTGTCACTGTTGGCGCAGTCGAAAAAAGGAGCGGCTCTGCCGTAACTGCCGACAGAGCCGCCTCGTGCCTCAGTCGGGGCGCCGGGATTTGTCGTCGTGACGTCCGTGGGCGAAGCCCATGGACGCACCCGGGACCTCCTGAACCCCATTCGCGCGGCGGTGCGTGCACTCACCTGCTTTCAGTTGCATTCACGCGCATTTCGGCGATTTCACCTTCACTCAGTTGCGCTCACTCCTCCTCATTTTGTTACAGCTACGGTGACAGTTCTCTTGGCCAGAAACGGTGGGCGCTGTCACTAACGCTGACACTGTCCGCCGCACCTACTGCGGCAGCCTCACCTCGAACTCGATGGCGGCCAGTTGCTCCGGCGACATGCCTATGCTCCTGAGGAAGGGGAGCCAGCGAGGGTCGTCGTAGACAGGCCGAAAGGACGGATTCACGGCGATCTCGCTCAGTCCGGCGTCCCGGTACTCGACCGCGATCTCAAGCCACGCGAAGGCCGAGTCGGCTTCGGCCCGATCCGCGAACACGAAGGCTATGTTGTAGGCCCAACCCTCGGCGTAGGTATCGATCAACTGGCGGAGCGCCGCGTCGGACTCGGCCGATCGTCCGAGGGCGTGATTGACTACGGACAGTCCGATCAGCCGGTACGGCTCGTAGACTTCTGCTTCCATCTCTGCGAGAGCGCCTTCCAGCTCGCCTCGAGGCGTCCAAGATACCGGAGCGAGGTGCTCATGTTTTTGTGCGGGCTCGGGTTGGCCGGGTCACGCGCGATCAGGTACTGCCAGACTGGGACGGCCTCGCCCGCACGGTCAAGATTGTCGAGCAGGTCCGCAGCCGCGGCGAGGATTTCGGGATTGGCAGGGTCGAGCTCGAGCGCGCGTGTGTGGTGCCGGGCCGCAGCGGCCATGTCCAGATCGTACCACATGGCGATTACGCCGAGGTTGGCGTGGGCCGGGGCAAACTCTGGATCGAGCTCGAGCGCCCGGCGCGCCGCATCGCGGGCCCGTTCGTAGTATTCCTCCAGCGATTCAAGGCCATACGCCGCCTGGTTGATGTAGTTCTCCGCCAGGCCGGCCCAGGCCGCGGCGTACCCGGAATCGATCTCCAGCGCTTGCCGGTACAGGTCATTGGACCGCTCGATGCTCTCGGCCGTGAACTGGTTCGCCAGCTGCCGGGCCTGAAGTCGGAGAGCATAGGCCTCGGGGTCATTCGGCCGAGCGGGTCGAGGGGTCCCCAGCAGCGTGACCTTCAGCTGCTCGGCCACGTCGCCGGCGATCTCGTCCTGGATCATGAAGATGTCATCCAGCGTGCGATCCCAAGTCTCCGACCACATGTGCGTGTCGGTGCGGGCGTCGATCAGCTGCGCCGTGATCCGCACCTGGTCGCCCGACTTCCGTACCGATCCCTCGAGCACGTGAGCGACACGCAGACGCCTGGCGATCTCCGGGATCTCGAGGTCCTGTCCCTTGAAGGAGAAAGCCGAGCTGCGTGAGGTGACCCTGAGCTCGGGAATCCTGGCCAGCAGGTTGAGCACCTCCTCGGAAATGCCGTCGGAGAAATACTCCTGTTCCGGGTCGGAGCTCATGTTGACGAACGGCAGCACCGCGATCGAGGCCGCCGAAACTTCCGCCGCCGGATCAGGGCCCACCGCCGGAGCCGACTGCCTCCCCACGTACCACGCCCCGCCGAGCAGCACGCTCATGCCGACCAGCGCGAGCGCGCCCGCTGGCCAGCGCGTCGAGGCCGGGGCCGTGATGATCTCCGTCAACTCCCCGGGGGCAGCTTCGATCGTCCGGCGCACACCCTCTGGCGACATCTCGAACGCCCACGCAAGCACTATAACGAGGGGAAAGCCGAGGAGAGTTAGGGCCAGGATCAGGGTGATCGTCCACTCTGGCAATCCGAGGCCAGGAAGCACGATGTCCGCCACCTGCAGGACGACGAAGGCTACCGCGCCGTACACCGCCATCACTCGGAACACGCGGCGGCGCTTCAGCTCTGCGAAGAAACGCTGGTAGCCGTGGGTGTCTGTCATGCGGGCAAGATCGCGGAAGGGCGAGACCGTGGGAAGGGCGCTGCTTGTGCTTCGCACCCATTCTTGATGCCGCTACTTGCTGACGAACCAACCTGCTTCGTGCGACAGCCGGTGGGCAGGTCAGCTGCGCCTAACCAGGTGGTCCACCCCATTCCGGCGGCATTTCAAGCCAGTATTCCAGCAGGTTCATTTCTCTGAGATAGGGCTGCCAACGTGGGTCTGAGTGGAGGCTGGAGAATGCGGGTTCGCTCAATATGAACAGAGGACCACCGTCCGCTTCCTGTGCACGATTCAGCGATTCAAAGGCCTTGTCTACCTCCCCGCGATATCCGTATACCTTAGCTATTAGGGGGCTGCCGGCCGCCCCATTTGCAGCTAGATCGGCAAGAATGCTATCGGACTGTTCTTCATTGCCTAGAGCATAGTGAGTGACTGCCAGGCTGGCTGCCTTGTCCCAAGACGGACCTTGTTGCTCCGCCACTGCCAGGGCAGCATCTAACTCACCCTTGAGGAAAAGCGCCTCCCAAAGATTGGTGTGCCCTTCCCGATATTGTGGGCTCAGACTCAACATTTTTCTAAAAGATGCTTCCGCGTCATCAAAGCGCCCGGCACCGCGATAGGCCATTCCAAGGTACCAATAGAACTCCGGCACCGGCTCCACATTCAACCCCGCCTGAAATCGTTCAATAGCCAGGTCAAAGTCACCGGTGATGAACGCACCTTTGCCAATTGCAGCTATGATGAACGCGTCACCAGGATCCAACTCCAGTGCATGTTGGAAGTCTTCAATTCCCTCTTTGAATCTGGACTCGGAGAAGATCCGTGCCACACCACGGACATAGTAGACGTACGCATAATCCGGATCGATGCTGATTGCTGTTTGAATGGCCTGATCGGCAAGGGCAGCCTCTCCAAGCCATAAGTAGGTATCGGCTAAATCGGTCCACGCAGGAACATAGGTGGAATCGATCTCAACAGCCTGCTTGAAAGCCTCGATGGCACTTCGCAGTGAACCGTCTGTAATCTGGCGTCGCAGGTATTGTCCTTCCAGGAACAGCTGATAGGTCTGCGGGTCGGTTCTTCGTGTTTTGGGTACTGCGCCTAACAAGGACACTCTCAGAGCATCGACAACCTCGATCGCGATCTCTTCCTGTATCTGGAAGACATCATCCAGTTGCCTGTCATATGTTTCTGACCACAGGTGATACCCGTCATCTGCCTGTATCAGCTGTGCTGTGATGCGTAGCTGATTGCCGGATCTGCGTACGCTGCCCTCCAGTATGTGCTCCACTCCAAGGCTTGAGGCGATCTCTGGTATCTCGAGGTCTTTGCCCTTGAACGAGAAAGAAGAGGTACGCGCCGCCACCCGCAGCTCGGGAATCTTCGCCAGCAGGTTCAGTAGCTCCTCAGAGATACCGTCGGAGAAGTACTCCTGGTCAGGATCGGAACTCATGTTGACAAACGGCAGCACCGCGATTGATTCCAACACGGGGCCAGTCGCCTGGTCTGCTGACGCCGGAGCCGACTGCCGGCCCACGTACCAGGCCCCCGCCAGCAGCGCGGTCACGCCGACAAACGCGAACGCGCCCGCCGACCAACGTTTCAAGGCCGGGGCCGCGACGATCTCCGTCAGCTCCCCCGGTCTAGCCTCGGCCGTCCGGCGCACACCCTGTGGCGTCATCTCCAGTGCCCACGCGAACACAATGGCCACGGGGAACCCTAGCAGGGCAAGCCAAACGACTAAGGTGACCGTCCAGTCCGGGAGAGCCATGCGAGGAAAGACCGCGTCCGCCGCCTCGATGATGCCGAAGGCCACTATGCCGTACACGGCTATCACGCGGAACACGCGGCGGCGCTTCAACTCGGCGAAAAACCGCTGGTAGCCCCGGGTATCTTTCATGCAGCAAAGGTCGCGCATGTGGGAGATTGTGGGAAGGCCCGGCGGGGACTCTTACTCAATCGGGGCGGCGAGATTCGCTGTCGAGCCGAAGGCGAGACCTTCGAGCAGGCGCAGCCTGCGGGACTACTCGCGACCTCCTGCCGTCGAGCCACAGGCGAGACCTTCGAGCGCGAAGCGCGAAACAACCCCATTCGCGTGGCGGTGGGTGCACTCAGTTGCATACAGTTGCGCTCACACACATTTCGGCGATTTCACTTTCACTCAGTTGCGCTCATTCCTCCTCATTTTGTTACAGCTACAGTGACAGTGCAGACACCACTCCAGTACCGCCCAATTCAGTGTCTCTCAAGCTCGATC
>JARRPS010000247.1:0-3719 GCA_037382625.1 Gemmatimonadota bacterium
TGTTGCCCGAAAGCTGATCGCGAACGAGATTCAGTCTCAACAATGACACACGACTCTTCGGCATCCGCCACGCTCACTCAGCCGAGTGCATCCGAGATCCCCGTCACGGCTCTCGTCGGAAACCCAAATGTGGGCAAGAGCGTCCTCTTCCGGAATCTGACCCGTCGCTATGTCACGGTTTCCAACTATCCGGGCACGACTGTGGAAATCGTTCGCGCGAAAGCGAGCGAGGAGATCGGCGACCGGGAGATCGTCGACACGCCGGGCCTCAACGACCTGGCGCCGCGCAGCGACGAGGCACGCGTCACCCGCGAGCTGCTCGAGGCTCATCCGGACGCGACCGTGGTTCAGGTAGCGGATGCGAAGAACCTGCGCCGCGCGCTCTTCCTCACGCTCCAGCTCGCAGAGCTCCGGCGTCCCATGATCCTGGTGCTGAACATGTGGGACGAGCTGGAAGATCGAGGCGGCGAAATCGACGTCGAGAGGCTCTCCGAGTTTCTGGGGATTCCGGTGGTATCGACGGTCGCGCCCACGAATACGGGTACCGCCGCCCTCGTGGCGGCACTCGATCGCGCTCGAATTCCCGCCGTCGCGCCGCCCCCGGGCACCACGGCCCCGAGCGACGTGACACGGCTGGATACGGTGAACGAGATCCTGGGCCGGACCTGGTCGATCTCCGAGCCGGACCGGGCGCCTTTCGGCGTGAAACTCGGCTTCTGGGCCATGCACCCCGTGAAGGGGCTGGCTCTGCTGGCCGCTATTCTCCTTTCCGTATTCTGGCTGGTGGGGCTTTTCGGCGCCGGCACACTGGTGGATGCGCTGGAGGTCGGGGTCTTCGAACAGCGGCTGTCACCCGCTTCCATCGCGCTGGCCGACCGGGTGCTCCCCTTCCCCCACGAGCATCTGTCCGAGGACGTTCCGTTTTCCCTTTCGCTTCCGATCAGTCCGGCGCACGAGGTCGTACTTCGGGAGAGCACGAAGCTCGTCGTCCGACCGACCTACGACATCGACCCTGCGGTCACGCTGAGCTTCGGGGAGTCGGTCCGACGCCGAATTCACGATTTCCTCGTGGGTCCCTTCGGGCAGATCACCATGGGACTCAGCTACGCGCTCGCGATCGTGCTTCCGATCGTCACCGTCTTCTTCCTCGTATTCAGCGTCCTGGAAGACTCCGGGTACTTCTCGCGCATGTCGGTGATGTTGAACCGGGTCTTCCGGATCATGGGACTGAACGGTAAGGCGGTCCTCCCGATGATTCTGGGTCTGGGCTGCACGACGATGGCGACCATGACCACCCGGGTTCTCGAGTCCCGCAAGGAGCGCGTGGTCACGACAATGCTCCTCGCGCTGGCCGTACCCTGCTCGGCACAGCTGGGGGTTCTGCTTGCGCTCACGGCGGCGCTTTCCCCGGCCGGGGCGCTGGTCTGGCTGGCAATCATGGTCGGCGTGATCCTGCTGGTCGGCTGGCTGACGGCGAAAGTCTTTCCGGGCGAGGGATCGGATTTCATCCTGGAGATTCCGCCGATGCGAAGCCCCCAGCTCGGCAATGTCCTCACGAAGACCTACAGCCGGATCGAGTGGTATCTAAAGGAAGTCATCCCCGTATTTCTGGTAGGAACGGCCGTGCTTTTCCTGCTCGATGCCTTCGGCGCTCTGACAGCCATCGCTCGGGCGGCCGAGCCCCTCGTCGCGGGCTGGCTGGGCCTCCCGGCCGACATGGCCAATGCCCTTCTCGTCGGTTTCATGCGACGTGACTTCGGCGCCGTCTATGTGCTGGATGCGGCCACCGGCGCGGGCGCGATCCTGTCGCAGCACCAGATTCTGGTCGCGATGGTCACGATCACCCTCTTCATGCCCTGTTTCGCGACGCTTCTCATGATCTCGAAAGAGCACGGTCGCAAGACGGCGCTGGGCATGGTCGCGTTCATTTTTCCCTTCGCCGTGCTGATCGGCGGCCTCGTGAACAAGCTGGGAATATGGCTGGGGACTACCTGACCTGCCCGATGTGCGGGTTCGAGTTCGCCCGTGGGGACACACTGTGCGCGCATGGCTGCCCGCTGGGCTCGATGTGCCGGCTGGTCCGGTGTCCGAGCTGCAAGTACGAGTTCCCGGAGACACCCGCCGCCGTTGGTCTGTTCCGGCGGATCTTCGTCCGCAGGCGTGCTCTGCCCGTGGCAGGCGGCGAAACCCACCTCCCCGAAACCGTCAGGGCCGCATCGGATCTGCGCCCGGGGCAGCGAGCAACGGTTCTCTGTGTCGGCTCGACGGCATCTGACCGACACCGGACGCTGACCGTGTTCGGCGTCGTTCCCGGAGCCGAGCTCCGGATCGTGCAGCAGCAGCCGGCGTGCGTAATCCGGGTCGGGGAAACAGAACTCGCTCTGGACCGGGAAATCGCACGCGAAATCCTCGTAGAGCCCGCCGGAAAGGAAACCGGCGGGCCGCAGTTGCTTCCGGAGAACAGCACCTCGGCCTGATCGCTCGGCGCCAGGTTCCGTCTTCGCCCTGGCATATGCATCGCATTCCTGACGCGACGTGTTATTTTCGGTGAGCAGATGTCGGCGCGCTGTACTCCGCCATTCGTCGCCGAGTTGTCCGGCGAGGCCCCCCTGGACGGAGATCGCGGCCCTCGATCGCGAGAAGCACCTTCCCCCCGGGCGCTCCCGCTGGACCCCAGAGCGGAGACGAGAATCATGCGCAACCGTCACCGGACCTACTTTCTTTGTGCCGGCCTGGTCGCCGCCGCGGCCTGCGAATCGGACCGCGTCACGGGCCCGGTACCCGATGAATCCGCCGTTCTCGAGCTGCCCGCGATGCGCGCGGAGGCAGCGGACGAGGGGCGGATCGTATTCATGGATTGGAACGTCTACATCGGCGCAGCGATCGAAGACGCACTGGCGGTTCCCGAGGAACAGATCCAGTACGCCGCCGGTGCCGCATTCGCACGGGTGCTGGCGAACGACTTTGCCAGCCGGGCCGCCGCGATCGCAGCCGAGGCCGATCGCTTCGCGCCACACCTCATCGGTCTGCAGGAAGTTACCCTGTTCGAGGTATTCGACGGGGTCTCCTTCACCCCGATCCTGGACTACGAGGCGATTCTCCTGGCGGCGCTCGGACCGGACTACGCCGTAGCGGCGAGGTCGGAGAACTTTCAGACGCCGGTGCTTCCGGTCACCCTTCCGGACGTACCCTGCTTCTCGGACCAGAGCTGTGCACCCCCGCCCGACTGCGCGTTCATCGGTGAGTGCCTCCTGATCCGACTCACCGACTTCGACCTGGTGGTGGCGCGAAGCGACGTGGAGACCGTGAATCCACAGGCGAACCGATTCACCTACAATCTCGGAGCGCCTCCGTTCCTCGACCCGGCGATCCCCTTCCCCATTTATCGCGGATGGGCCTCGATCGATGCGACGATCGACGGACTGACGCTGAGATTCGCGTCGACCCATCTCGAGCCGGCCGACCGAGCGGACGGAAGCATCGTACCCGAGCTCGAGGCGTTGCAGCGGCTCCAGGCCGGCGAATTGGCCGCGAGCGTCGGCACCGACCTTCCGATCGTGGCCGTGGGCGACTTCAACACCGATGCGTACGGCGCCTCGACTGCGACCTACGAGGACCTTCTGTCGTTCGGATTCGAGGACGCGTGGAGCCAGTCCGGCGGCGGGATGACCTGCTGTCAGACGGAAGATCTGAGCATTCGGAAGCCGATCCGGGACCGC
>JARRPS010000248.1:0-3719 GCA_037382625.1 Gemmatimonadota bacterium
ACCACGCGACATCGCCGTCGCACATCGCGCGTATCGCGCACGAGGAGAGAGACCTCCTGAATTCGCTGGCCGAGCGACTGCGAGCCCGGGGAACCGAGGTCCCCGACCGCAGTGGAGGTTCGACCCCGTCCATGGCGCAGGCTCAGGACCTGTCCGGCATGACTGAGGTCCGCCCCGGCCATTACGCACTGTATGACTGGACGCAGGTGGCACTCTCCTCGTGTTCGCTCGATCGTTGCGCCGCGACCGTCCTCGCCAGCGTGGTTTCTTCGCGCCCCGGCGACCGACGGTCGGTCGTTGATGCGGGAGCGCTCGCCCTCTCGGCCGACCCCGGCCCGGCGCACCTTCCCGATGCGGAGATGGGCGTTCTGCTCGACCCGGACCGTCCGGGAACTGTGCGGCAGAACGCAACGATGCGATCCCTGTCGCAGGAGCACGGAAGCGTTTCCGGCAGACTGTCCGTCGGCGAACGGGTCAGGATCGTTCCGAATCATTCCTGTCTCGCCGTGGCCTGTTTTGACGCGTTTTTCGTAACGCGCGGGGAGGAAGTCCTCGATCGCTGGACCATCCACCGCGGGCGCTGAACGGTGCTGGCACGCAGAATGCGCGCTCCACGGCAGCGAAAGTCCGCGTCCGGGCGCAGATTCCCGGGCCCGATTCGAGCGTAACGCCCGAGACATCCGTTCGGCCCGCGGAGGCCGGGCTTCAATCGGCGGTGACTGAGAGTGGTCCCAGACAAGAACTCCAGAGGCTTTTATGGTCTGCGGTACCTGTCGATCGTGGCCGTCGTGACGATCGGCCTCGGCGTCGTAGCGTGGTTCATGCAGAACCGCCAACTCGCCCTCGCATCAGGCGTGATGGGCCTCTATGCCCTGCACCTGCTCAGCATTCGCTACATCCTCGATAATCAGCACGAACACCGAGAGGCTTTGAGGTCGCAGTGGGAGCTGCTGCAGAGACTCGTGGACCCCACCGAGCCGATCGAAGGATCGGTCGCGTCGGAGACCCCCTCCACGCTTCCGGCAGAGCCGACGGCGACCAATGGTACGAAGGAGGATGCGTCGAGCTCGTGGCCTCCGCTGGGACTGCCGCTCTCGACGATCGACTCACGGCCCGAATTCGCCATCCCGTCGGAGCTGGAGATGCCGACGATTTCCGTTCCACCTGCGGAACCTGCCGGCCCGGTGGAACCCGTCGCTCCCGAATCGGCCGCGGCGATGACGGCCGCCGCGATGCACCCGGCCGGACCACAACAGGCGGCCGAGGTTCCAATTCCCCGCCATTTCGCTCTGGGGACGGTTGCCCTGATTCGTCGGTTGCTGACCCCCGCCGAGGTGGCGCGGATCCTCATGGAGCAGCGCAGACAGCCCGACAAGCGGTTCGCCACGCTCGCCGTCGAGATGGGTTTGCTGGAAGAGTCCCAGCGGGAAGAGCTCCTGCTGGCCCAACAGGAAGGTCTCTTCACGGAAGATGAGATGCGCAGGGCGCGTGAGGGCCTGCGACAATTCCGCGAATCCACGGCGAGGGCGCTCTCCGACCTGGCTTGAGCGGGAGTGCCGCGAATCGCTCCTTCTTTTCCAGACCTCAGCCCGATCTCCTCGATTCGATGCGCGCCTCCGCGGCTCGCAGTGAACCGACGGCCGCGATCATGGTCACGCCGACGGTGATTGCCAGCGCCACGGCCGCCTCCGAGGCTGCGACCGATCTCGGCACTCTCCCCGGAAGGCCGCTCACGAAGTAGCCCCGCAGGGCCCAGCCCTGGCACAGAACGACCAGCCCGAGGCTTCCCAGCGCTCCGAGCATGTACAGCAGTCCCCCGATCGACGTGGGAATCTGCGCCGCATTCTCGGACTCGAACACCGGGAAGAAGACCCCCCAGGCGAGAGCCTGCGCGGTGAACGAGGCCGTCAGCAGGACAATCGACACCATCGAGAGAAAGAAGAGCACCGGGGGCACTCCGAGCACCAGGTTGGTGAGCACCGTCAGGAGCAGCGCGAGGGACGTGAGCGGCACCAGGCCCGTCCAGTACTTCGACCGCAGGATCTCGCCGGCTTCGACCGGAGAGCTGCGAAGCAACCAGAGCGTCCGCCCTTCGAGGCTGAAGGCCGGGAACACGAAACGGCCCGCGATCGCCGCTATGACGAATCCCGTCAGGGCCAGGTTGAGAAACAGCACGACGGTCGTCAGGTAGCGGGAGACGGTCGTCCCCGCATGCAGCGGAAGCGCGCCCATGTTGTAGACGTACACCACGACGAGCACCGCGAGAATGATCAGCTGCGACCACTGCGTGGTGTCCCGGAAGAAGGTCCTGACGTCCTTGAGGATCAGCTCCCGGCGGCGCACCGCGAGTCCGGAGAGAATCTGCTCGAGTCCGGTCCCGGTCCCGGAACGTCGCGCCTTCTGTTCGTCGCCCTCCTGCGCACGAGTGAAACACGCGGGGTAGAGCCAACCGTGAAGCGTCGCTCCGAGTGTCGTCAGACCTGCGGCCGTGCTCCAGAGAAGCACCCAGGTAAGAGGGTCCGCGCTCCCCTCGAGGCCGTCCACCAGTACGTCGGCGGTCCACTGCGACGGCAGCCACGGGGAAGAGGGCCCGCGCAGCGACTCGAGAAAGTCGACCAGATTGCGGTATGATTCCGGGTTCACGAGCCGCTCCGGTCTCAGAACTCGCAGGACGAGTACGAGTACCGCAACGGCGCCGAGGCCTGCGACGAGCAGGATGTCTCGCGACCTGCGGGCCGGAAACACCCGCACGAGCAGCAGCGTGAGCGCGCTACCGACGACGGCCGGGATCACTAGAAACGGCACCAGAGCCCCGACGGAGATCGGGAGAAAGGCGGCCCCCGCGTCGAACACTCTCGCATAGGCTGCCAGTACGGGAACGAGAATCAGCAGCACCATCCATGATGAGCTGACGAGGGTCTCCGTCAGTCGCGCCAGGTACAGCGAGAGACCGTCGACCGGAGTGGTCCGCAGCGCCGGCAGATCGCGAGCCAGAAAGAAGCCGGACAGGGCTCCGATCACGTTCGAGAGCAGGAGCAGGCCGAAGAAAAGCAGCAGACCGAGGGCCAGCAGCCGGGAGGCGAGCAGCGGTCCGATGTCTTCGACTTGACGAAGGGCGGCGAGAAATCTCGCGAGCGTGAGATAGACCACCGGCCAGGCGGCGGCCCCCAGAGCGCCGACGAGAAGAAGGCGGCCGACTCTAGAGCGGACGCTCGAGGCCCGCCGCAGGGCTGCCCGCCATTTGGGTTGGAGGAGCAGCCGGTACTCCGAAGCCACGCTCACGCCAGGGCGTCCAGCAGGGAGGCGATCCGATGATCGGTCTCGCCACGGGTGATTCGCAGGAACAGTTGTTCCAACCCCGCATCGTGAGACTCGGAAGCGCGACGCAGATCTTCGATCGTACCGGCCACGGCGATCCGGCCGCGATCGATGATCGCGATTTCGTCGCAGAGCACCTCTGCCAGCTCCAGAGTGTGAGTCGAGACCAGGATTGTTCCTCCCCGATCGGCGAATTCTCGCAGAAGGTCCTTGAGGATCCGGGCCGATTTCGGGTCGAGCCCCACCATCGGCTCATCGATCACGAGCACCCGGGGCGCGTGCACCAGAGCCGAGGAGAGTATGAGCTTCTGGCGCATTCCGTGGCTGTAGGATTCAACCAGATGGTCTTTCCAGGGAACCAGATCCCACAGGTCCAGCAGCTCGTCGATCCGTCGTTCGAC
>JARRPS010000249.1:0-3691 GCA_037382625.1 Gemmatimonadota bacterium
CTTTCTGGTGCCCTCGAGCTGGCGCTCGATCGCTGCGGACCCGAAGTCCTAACTGAACCGTAACCACGGAAAGCGAACCATGAGTCACTCCCTGACCAGCTATCTGAACGAGAATCGGGACCGATTCGAACAGGAGCTCGCCGAGTTCCTGGAGATCCCCAGCGTGAGCACCGAATCGCGCTATACGAAAGAGGTGGAGCGCTGCGCGAAGTGGCTCGCCCGCCACATAGAGGATGCCGGTGTGAAGACCGTGGAGGTGATCCCGACCGACGGCAAGCCGTTCGTGGTCGCCGAGCATATCGTCAACCCGGACCTGCCCACCCTGCTGGTCTACGGTCACTACGATGTGCAGCCCGTGGATCCGGAGGAGCTGTGGGATTCGCCGCCCTTCGAAGCAACGGTGCGCGACGGCAAGGTGTTCGCCCGCGGTTCGAACGACGACAAGGGCCAGGTGCACATGCACATCAAGGCTCTCGAGGCCAGGCTGCGGACGGGGCTCGGAATGCCCGTCAACGTGAAGCTGGTGATCGAGGGTGAAGAGGAGATTGGAAGCGTGCACCTCGAGAGCTTCCTGCGCGAGAATTCACAGAGGCTGGCCTGCGACGCCGTCGTGATCAGCGACACGGGCATGCTGGGACCCGACCTTCCCTCGATCGGAATCGGACTGCGTGGCCTGGCCTACATGGAGATTTTCGTCGAGGGACCGTCCGGGGATCTTCACTCGGGCAGCTACGGAGGAGCGGTCACGAATCCGGCGCTGGCGCTGGCCGAGATCCTCGCGTCCCTGAAGGACGAAAACGGAAGCGTCACCATTCCAGGATTCTATGACAGAGTTCGGGAGATCACTCCCGAGCAGCATGCCGCTACGGTCGCTCTTCCCTTCGACGAAGAGGAGTTCCGTCTCGAGACCGGTTCCGTCTCGCTGAACGGAGAAAAGGGCTTCTCGACCCTGGAGCGGCTCTGGTACCGGCCGGCGCTCGACGTGAATGGAATGATCTCGGGGTTCACGGGAGAGGGAGCCAAGACCGTGCTGCCCGCAAAAGCGCGAGCCAAGGTCTCCATGCGTCTGGTACCGGACCAGGACCCCGACGAAATCGCGGAGTTGTTCACGAAACATGTGATGAGCCTGGTCCCCGAGGGCGTCCGCGTCCATGTGGAAGCCCTGCACGGTGGCTGGCCATGGGCGGCGAATCCCGACAGCGCGGTGTTCGATGCTGCCGCCGCGGCGCTGCAGGAGCCGTTCGGCCGGGAGCCTGTTTATGTCGGAGAGGGAGGGTCGATACCCATCGTTCCCCTGTTCGAAGAGATCTTCGAGGGGCCGGTCCTTCTTCTCGGCTTTGCACCTCCGGGTGGGAATGCGCACGCACCGAACGAGTGGATGGATCTCTCCGTATATCACCGCGGCATCGAGACGATTGCACGCCTGTACGACGAGGTCGCCAGGCGGGGAGTATAGAGCGTCGCTCGGCGCTCTCATTTCGGTGGGAGGGGTTCGGTTTCCACCGCGATGACGCGGGCCGCCGGCTCAGGGAAGGGCCGGCGGCACCTGCATATCGTATGACGCCAGATTATGACGTCCCGGCGTCGGGCTTCGGAATCCCATGATCGTGCCGTCCACCGCGTCCCAAGGCCAGAATCCCACCGTCGATCTTTCTCCGAGAAACGCTTGCGGTGCTTCCACCGTTCCGGGTTCGGTTGCGTCGTAGGCGGCGTAGCGCAATTCGTTCGGGTCTTCGCCCGGGCGAACGACCCAGAGAAGCCCCCGCTCCAGATCCACCAGAATACCGCGAGCATCCTGATCCTCCGACCTCAAGACACGCTTTCTCGCCTGCGGGGAGTCGGTAATCTCGAAGACCGTGTCAGGGACCGCGGCTGACCAGGCCCAGAGACCGGATTCTCCTCCATCGAGAGAGAGTTCACCTGACGACGCGATCGCCTTCCAGAGGGCCGCCGGACCGTGAGTGCCGGCATACAAGAGAGTGTCGGGATGGAGTCCACGCGCGTCGGTCCGGATGACGGTAAGCCTGGGTGATCGCTCGTCGCGTCGGTCGATCGATCCGAATACCAGCCCGATCGGGTCTTGAGCGATCTCGAGGCGCGACGGGACGAAGCCCAGATCGAAGGCTCGCAGGGGTTCGCCATCGGGACTGAACAGGTGAACCTGGTCGGATCCCACATCGAACGTGAACACCCCGAAATTCCGGGAAACAGCGATCTTCGCCGGTCGTTCGATCTCCGCGGGAGGTCTGTCGAGTAATCCCATCTGCTTGTAATCCGAACGCAATGGCTCGAATCGAAACACCGCGCCGGTCCCGGGATCGGCGATCCAGCCCACGTCCGGCGATTCCGCCTTGAGATCGTTTGGACCATAGCTTCTGAGCGGTGTGGAGTCGGGTTGCTCAAAACGGAGGACCGCTTCGGCAAAGGGCTCGAACTCGAACATGCCAGAATCCGGCTCCGTACAAGCGGTCGCGCCGAGCGTGATGACCGCGAGTAGCGGGACGCCTCGGAGCATCGGCCGATTCAAAGCGAGCGGGTGCGAACAAGGGTATTTCGTGCGCATCGATTCGATTCTCCCGACATCGGATTCAGGAACAGCCGCGTGATGAGGGTGCCGGTGGTTCGCAACGAGCGGGATTCTACACCCATCTCTCGAACTCTCCAAGTCCATCGGCCGATTCTTCGAGCCAATGCGCGGTCTGCTCCGTGCCAGGCTACGGTTTCCACGGCGAAAACGCGAGGTTGATTTTTTGATGATAGACTGTTGATTGAGACTCGCACTCTCGTCGTTCGAATTGACGACCACCGTCGTCATACCGTGTTGTCCGGTTCCGCGTGGCAGACCCATGATCGAAATCCAGAGTCTCGGCGGCATCGCTCTCACCGACTCCAGCGGCGCGCAGGTGAGACTCCGATCACGCAAACACGTCGGCTTGTTGCTTTACCTGGCGATGTCGCACCAGCGTCTCTTCCGGCGAGAACACCTCACCTCCCTCTTCTGGACCTCGCCACCGGAGCGAGCCCGCCATTCCCTGAGTCAGGCGGTCTACGATCTCAGGACTCATCTCGACGGGGCATTGATCCGAGGGCCCGGTGAGCAGCTCACGATCGAGGGCCGTGGACTCACTTTCGATGCGGTGGAGTTCGAGGCTGCGGTGAAAGAGGGCCGCCTCGCCAAGGCCATCGAACTCTATCGCGGGCCATTTGCGCAAAATCTCGTGGGCGCCGGCACAGGTGAATTCGACCGATGGGTCGAATCGGAGCGGCTGCGCCTGCAGCGTCTCGCCGAAGTCGCGTTCCGTCGCTACACCGGTGAATGCGAGTCGAAGGGACGCTGGGGAGAGATGTGCGTAGCGGCGATGCGTCTCACGGAGATGACGCCCCTCGATGAAGACGCACACATGTGCCTGATGCGCGGACTGTGGCTGCATGGTGATGCTGCGGCGGCGCTCAGGCACTACCGTACGATTGAACAATACCTTCGAATTGAGTTACCCGATGGACCCTCGGGACGACTCGAAGACCTGGCAGATCGAATCCGTTCCGCCCCTTCCGCAAACCCGATAGAAAGCCGGGTCGCCGAGCGCGAGACGCCCTTTCTCGGCCGGGACCGGGAATTCGACATGCTGAGGGCGGCGCTTCACGGCATGGGAACGTCGCGGACCACTGCGGTTCTGGTCGCTGGTGAAGC
>JARRPS010000250.1:0-5730 GCA_037382625.1 Gemmatimonadota bacterium
CGCCAGGACGAAGTCGCGATATCCCCCGGATCCGGCCGTTATCGCGGGGCCGCCGGCGATATCCGGGCCCCCGAGTCATCTCAGGCGTCCCCGCGGAAGTGCAGGATGCGCGCCACACGGATGCGAGCGCTCCACAGAGGAGTTCGAATCGTCCCTCCGACTTTCACCTCGCCTGCGATGGCCGCAGCTACGCCCTGCGCCGTGTCGATCATCGGCGAACCGGTCCGCCGCTGCCGGTCACACGCTTCAACAGCGTACCTGCCTCGATTCGATCCGACGACCGCGTGCCGTTGATCCGGAAGATGATCTCCTCTTCCACCGACGAGGGGTAACGCTCCACGAACTCCTCGGCAGTCATCTCCTCCTGCAAGCGGACCAGATCGATCCGCTTCGGCTCTACCGTGAGAAGGTCGGGGTCGGTGAGCGGAGCGAAGCTGTTCAGGGTGCGCTCCATCGACGCTGCGTAGCGTCCGACCCTCGACGAGGGAGCATAGCCGAGCATCGTGTAGGTGAGGTCACCGTACTGCACGAAGCTCGCGATCCCTTCGATCACGCCCTGCCGGGTCGTGGTGGACCAGGTGCCGACCACGGCCGGAAGTCCGTTGACCGACTTCCTCGCGACTCCGGTCCGCTCGATGCCCTCCCGGGAAAAGAACGCCTCCGCCGCCTGTTCGGGTGAACCGCTGCCGGCTGTCAGCTGGAACATCGCGTCCTTCTCGGGACTTCCCGCAAGGACCGCGGTTTTCGAGTTCCGCTTCAGCCAGCCGTCGGGAAGCGTGAATTCGAACGCCAGTTGGGGATGGAGGAACCGCTGCCCGAGGAAGTAGCCCTCTCGAGGGTCTTCTCCCCAGACCAACCCCTGAATCCGCTGCAGGTACTCGTCGCGACGGACCGTGCCCTCCCGGATCCCACTCGACTCGATCCGCTGCTGCGCGGCGGCGATCCGGTTGCCCGGATCGGGATGCGTCGATGCCCATTCAGGAATGGCGCGGCCCGATCCTTCACCCTGCCGGTCAAGGATCTCGAACATGTCCACGGCTCCCTGGGGATCGTAGCCGAGACGGGTCATGTACCGAAATCCCAGCTCGTCCGACTGGGACTCGTCGTCCCGACCGAACTTCAGGAATACGACGCCGAGCGCACCCGACAGGCTCTCCGAATACGGCATCAGATCCGGCACCGCGACCATGCTGGCGATCAGGCCGAGCTGGGCGATCTGCTGACGGCTCATCTGCTCCACGATGTGACGCGCCGTCACATGTCCGATCTCGTGACCGAGGACCGAGGCCAGCTCCGCCTCGGAGTTGAAGTGCGCCATGATCCCGCGGGCCAGGTAGATGGGCCCACCCGGCAGAGCGAAAGCATTTACCACGGGATCATCGACGACGCCGAACGACCAGGGTAGATCCGGTCTTTCGGACACCGCGGCCAGCGCCTTTCCAACGCTGTCGACGTACGCGTTCAGCACGGGATCGTCATACAGTCCCTGCTCCCGCTCGACTTCGACCCGGTACTGCTGACCCATCTGGACTTCCTGGTCCTCGCTCACGAGCGAGAGCATGCTGCCACCGGTCGCCGGGTTGGTGGCGCAGCCACCCAGCACAGGCAGGGCACCGACCACCGCGAGCCGAAGGTGCCGCACGAATCTCATGCTCAGCCTGGGGTTTCGTCCTCTCATCATCTGCTCGAACCTGCTCCAGTTATGCCTGTGAGTCGGGCCGTGTGCGGTGCTCAAGATACTCGAGACGGTGCGCTGGAACACACCCCTCCGGTATGATTCGGTCCAGGAGGATCGGCACCTGCGCTGGAGGCGTTCTCCTGCTTACGATATCGGAGGAAGAAGGCCGCAATCGACTCTGATTCGGGGGATATGAAGTGGAAACGAAGTTGCCCGCCCGCTCCGAAGTAGTGGCTACCTGGAGCGAACTGGATGACCGGGTGCCGGCGTACGCCAGGGTCGGAGAAGTGGACCTCGTGGTCGTCCGCTTCGATGAACGGGTTTCCGTTCTTTACGGTCGCTGTTTGCATCGTGGGGCCCTGCTATCGGACGGTCACGTCGATGGGGAGAATCTCATCTGCGGATTGCACTTGTGGGATTATCGGATCGACTCGGGTGCGAGTGAATACGAGAACGAGGAGACGTTGCACCGGTTTTCGGTATGGATCGACCCTGACGCCGACACCGTCTCCGTGGATGCGGAAGAGATTCGGCAGTGGGCCGAGGAGCACCCGCAACCCTATCGCCGCGACGAGTATCTCGGTCTCTACGACGACATCCATGGGACCCCCGAAGAGCCGTTCAACCGTCATGTTCGGCAACTGGCCCGCGAGGGCTTGTCGCGAACGGGACACCACGGGCCCGTGTCGGCGATGGGCGTTCCTCTCACCGAGCTTCCCCGCTGGGATCACATTCAGGTTCTGACCGCTCAGCTCGCGCGTCGTCCTCTCGCCGATGATGCCGAAGTACGAACGGAACTCGTCCTGGGACCGCGTTCGGCGCGGCCACTTCGATTCGAGATTCCCGTATTCGTCAGCGACATGAGCTTCGGTGCGCTGAGCGCGGAGGCCAAGGCGGCGCTCGCACGCGGAGCAGAACTGGCTGGCACGGGAATCTGCTCGGGAGAGGGCGGCATGCTGCCCGAAGAACAGGCCGAGAACAGTCGCTACCTGTACGAGCTCGCGTCGGGAAGATTCGGCTGGGACCTGGAAAAGGTGAAGCTGTGCCAGGCGTTCCATTTCAAGGCCGGTCAGGGCGCCAAGACGGGCACGGGAGGGCACCTGCCGGGGCACAAGGTTACGGCGCAGATCGCGGAAGTCCGCGGGATCTCGGAAGGTCAGGACGCAGTGAGTCCGGCTCGATTTCCCGACCTGGGCACAACGGCGGATTTCGCGGCCGTGGCCGACGAAGTGCGAAGCGCGACGGGAGGCATCCCGATCGGTTTCAAGATGTCGGCCCAGCACATCGAAGAGGACCTGGACTTCGCGCTGGAGGTTGGTGTCGACTACGTGATTCTCGACGGCCGCGGCGGGGCGACCGGCGCTGCTCCGGATGTGTTCCGGAACAATATCTCGGTGCCGACGATTCCGGCCCTGGCCCGCGCTCGAAGACATCTCGACGCACGTGAGGCCAGTGGAGTGACGCTGATCATCACAGGCGGGCTGAGAACCGAATCGGACTTCGTGAAGGCACTCGCCCTCGGCGCCGACGGAATCGCGATCGCTAACTCGGCTCTGCAGGCGATCGGTTGTCTGGCCATGCGGGCGTGTCACACCAACAACTGCCCCGTGGGCATCGCGACACAAAAGGAGTCGCTGCGCGCACGACTCGCCATCGATACGTCTGCCCGGCAACTGGCCCGCTTCCTGGAAGCGTCGGTCGAGCTGATGCAGGTGCTCGCCCGGGCATGCGGACACTCGGCGCTCGCAGACTTCGAGCCGCGTGATCTCGCGACTTGGCATCGGAGCACCTCCGATCTCGCCGGCGTTCGCTACGCGGGCATGTGATCGCCTCGCGAGGGGCTCGCCGGGAACGCGGGCGGTTGACTCAGGAACCGGGAGGCGATAGGCATTGGGCATGAGCGATTGGCGAGCCGCACACGACCATCATCCCCACCACGCGAAGCGTGGACCCGGAGGCGTGCGCCCGTGAGCTGAGCCGCAGAGACGACCAGACAGCCAGAAAGCGCCAATCGCGGTCCAGAGCAACGGCCGGCTGACCGGTTACAGTCTGGAACTGCTGAAGGACATCGGTCTCGAGTTCGAAGATCACGAGAGACGCCTGTTCACCCGGTGCCGGAATTTCGACGTCGAGCTTCTCTTCCTGCGAGATGACGACATCCCCGAATACGTGGCCGACGGCGTGGCCGATCTGGGAATCGTGGGCCTCAACGTCATTCATGAAAAGCGGGCGGAGGTCGACCGACTGGTTCCGCTGGGATTCGGATTCTGTACGCTCACGCTGGCGGTTCCAGCCAATGCCTCGATCCGGTCGCCCTCCGATCTCGAAGGCACCCGCATCGCGACCACCCATCCGGTGGCGTTGGCCCGGTACCTGGAAGAAGAAGGCATCGTTGCCGAGATCGTGGAACTGGCCGGTGGTGCCGAGATCGCACCGGCGCTCGATGTCGCCGACGCCATCTGCGACCTGGTATCGACCGGTACGACCCTGCGGATCCACGATCTCAGGAGAATCGGCGATCTGTGGGACTCGGAGGCGTGGCTGGTGGCGAACCCCGACCTGGCCGAAGGCTCCGGGCGTGCCGCACTGGTCCAAAGGCTTCGGGTCCGGCTCGACGGACTCCTCACCGCACGCCGCCTCAAGTACGTCACTCTCAATGCGCCCCGTGAAGCGCTTCCGCGAATCCGGGAGATCCTCCCCGGCATGCGCAGCCCCACGGTCGTTCCGCTGGCCGACAGCGGCATGGTCGCAGTGCACGCCGCCGCCCAGGAAGAGGTGTTCTGGGAGGCGATGGAGAGGCTCAAGGAGGCCGGAGCGACCGAGATTCTCGTCCTGCCGGTGGAAAAGGTGATGCGATGAGCGGCCTGAGCCGGGGTCCGATCCCCATCCATGCCGGCAGCTCTGCGGAAGCCTGGGTGCAGGCCGACGGCCCGACCGGCGGCGACCGTGAGATCCGCCGATCCGTCCGGGAGATCATCGACCGGGTACGCAAGGAGGGAGACGCCGCGCTGCTGGATCTCGCCGAGCAGTTCGAGAGCGGCCGGCCGACGTCGCTGCGAGTGCATCGGGCGGACTGCGATGCCGCCCTGGCCGGACTGCCGATTGACCGTCGAGCCGCCCTCGAAGTCGCGGCGCGCAACATCCGGCGCTTCCACGAGGGGCAGATCGGCGACGAACCCGCCGTGAACGTCATGCCCGGAGTCACCGCCTGGCGCGAGTTCCGTCCGATCGATCGCATCGGCGTTTACGCACCTGGCGGTCGGGCGGCTTACCCTTCCAGCGTACTCATGTCCGTCATTCCGGCGCATCTCGCAGGCGTGCGCGAAATCGCGCTATGCTGCCCTGCGGGATCCGAGGGTCGTCCTCCGGAGTCGGTCATGGCCGCGTGCGCGCTGCTCGAGGTGAACGAGCTCTACGCGGTCGGAGGGGCTCAGGCAGTCGCGGCGATGGCTCTGGGGACGGAGACGATCCGAGCGGTCGACAAGATCTTCGGACCGGGCAGCGCGTGGGTGAACGAGGCCAAGCTCGCTCTCTTCGCCGACGTGGATATCGATCTCCCGGCCGGTCCGTCGGAGGTGGTCGTCTGGGCGGACTCCACGGCCGATCCTCGACTCGTGGCGGCGGAACTGGTCGCGCAATGCGAGCATGGTCCGGACTCGCTCGCGGCCTGCGTGTTTTCCGATGCCGACGAACGGGCTGGCGACGGCCTGGCGGAACGAGCCCGGACCACGGTGCTCGAAGTGCGGAAGGCGCTCGACGCACTCGACGCTGCCGATTCTGCCGAAACCGGAGGCGGCGGACCGGCGGCAGCGGCCCGGGAGAGCCTCGCCAGGTCGGCGATTCTCTGCGCGGAATCAGACGCTGTCGGGGCAGAATGGGTGAATCGGCTGGCGGGCGAGCACCTGGTCGTCCTTCGCCGACAGCCCAGGCGGGATCTCGCCTTCATTCGGCATGCAGGGTCCGTGTTCCTCGGGCCCTGGACCCCGGTCGCTGCGGGCGACTACGCGAGCGGGACCAATCACGTGCTGCCCACCCGGGGTCGTGCGCGAGCC
>JARRPS010000251.1:0-3683 GCA_037382625.1 Gemmatimonadota bacterium
ATGCAACCGTGGCCCGGCGGTCGTTACAACCACTTCCTCTTCGACCTGAACCGGGACTGGACCTGGGCCTCCCAGCCCGAGACCCGGGCGAGGCTGCTGGAGTTCGATCGGTGGAATCCGGCCGTCCACGTGGACTTCCACGAGATGGGGCACGAGAGCAGCTACTTCTTCTTTCCCGCCGCTGCACCGATCAGCCCTCTGTATCCCGAGTCCACGGCCCTCTGGGCGGAGAAATTCGGCCGTGCCAACGCGCGTGAGTTCGACCGGCGCGGCTGGCTGTATTTTACCGCCGAACAGTTCGACCTGTTCTATCCGGGCTATGGGGACAGCTGGCCCAGCCTGGTCGGCTCGATCGGCATGACCTATGAGCAGGCGGGCGGAGGAGCTGCCGGCCTCGCCGTCCGGCGACGCGACGGCGAGCTGCTGAGGCTCGCCGATCGCATCGAACGACATCGGATCGCGGGGCTCACGACGCTTCGAACTGCAGCGGCCGCGAAGACCGCGCTCCTGGAGGACTTCGCGCGATTCCATGCGGCGCAGGGTGAGGGATCGACAGATCTTCTGCTCGTGCCCGACGAGGGCGAAGTCGTCATCTCGGAACTGGCTGAAGCGCTGCTCCGACAGGGCATCGAGATCGAGCGCTCCGAAGCTCCCTTCGAGGTACGTTCCGAGCCGCACGCGGGCTTTCCGGGACGTTCGCGGTTTCCCGAGGGAACGCTTCGAGTTCGCGCCGATCAGAGACGCGGACGGCTCGCCCGCACACTGCTGCAGGCCGACGTGCCGCACCCGGCCGCGGGACCCGGTCGCACCTACGATATCACGGCTTGGTCCTTGCCCTACGCCTTCGGCATCGAAACGCATTCCGCCGGTGGGCGCATCGGCGGCACCGACTTCTCTCCGGTCGACATTGTTCTCCCGGCCGCGGAATCGACGACCCCGCCGCCCGCGCGACCTCTCGGCTGGCTGGTTGCACCTGCCTGGCAGAGCACCGGCCCCCTCGTGGCCTGGCTGCGAGCAGGTGGCCGGGCGCGAGCACTCGAGGGGGAGTTCGAACTCGAGGGCCGGCGCTGGCCTGCGGGCACTCGTTTTCTCCATGCCGACCCGGAGGCGACGGAACGGCTTCGGAACTCCGGGCTCGCGCCCTACGCCGTCCCGGTGATGACGGGGTGGACCGAGACAGGCCGGGACCTTGGAACCTCCATGGCCATAGGATTGCGGGCTCTCCGGATTGGCGTCTTCCGCGGTCGGGGCACGTGGCCGACCAGCTTCGGTTCCGCGTGGTACTTCCTCGAGAAGATGACCGGAATTCCCTTCGACGCGCTCGAGCTCGACCAGCTGTCGCGGCTCGATCTGTCAGAGTGGGACGTGCTCGTCCTGCCGGACGGACGACCGGATCGTGTGATCGATGAGCGCGCGACTGCGGCGCTGCGGTCGTGGCTGGAAGGTGGGGGAACCCTGGTGACCTTCGCCGGCTCGGCGCGGTGGGCGAGCCAATCGCTCTCCGACATTGAATTGCGTGCCGCCGAGGCCGACTCGCTGGGCGAAGACGACCGTCGAGCCGCCGCGCTGCGCACGCGGGAGGAGCGACGCGAAGATCTGTGGGACCGCTCGGTGAACGGAGTGATTCTTCCGGCACACCCGGATCCCGCGCATCCTCTGGCCTGGGGTGCGGGCATGGGCAATCTGGAGCGCCGAATGTTCATCCTGCACCTCGGTGACATCCTCTTCGAGCCGTCCAGTGCCTTCGAGACGGTGCTGGCGCTGGAACCCGGGGTGGAGGCGGTATCCGGCGTCGTCAGCGAATCGAAACTTCAGGAGCTGGGCGGTACCGCCTGGCTGGTCTCGGCGCGTGTGGGACGGGGCCATCTCGTCCTCTTCGCCGACGATCCGTTGTTCCGGCTGATGTGGCCATCTCAGTTCGTGCTGTTCAGCAACGTCCTGCTGCTGGGCCCGAACATGGGTTGAAGGGCGGCCTCGCTGCCGCTGAGTCGGACGGATTCCTGCCGAATCGGCAGATACCGGGGGCACGGCTCTTGCCCCCTTTCCACTTCGCACCCCAATGAGGAGATGCCAGACGATGAACGATGAGAAGAGCACCGAGACGGGAAGCTCCGAAGCTCGGGGTCCACTGGGTGAGATCCAGGGATTCGTGGAGGAAATGTTCGAGAACATCCGTACCTTCGGGCCCAACGTACCCGGCCGACACCCGAAGATGGAGATGGCTGAGTCGTCCGACGCCTACTACATCCAACTCGACCTCCCGGGCGTTACGAAGGAGGCCCTGGAAGTGAACACGGTGGGCGACGAGCTCCGGCTCAGCGGACGCAGGGCGCGCCCTGGCTATCCGGATGGTGCCGTGGTTCAGCGTACGGAGCGCACCTATGGGCGATTCCAGCGCACCTTCCGCATTCCGGGCGACGCGGACCCCGATGGAATTCGTGCCAGGCTCGAAGATGGGATTCTCGAGATCCGTCTGCCCAGAAAGGGCGGGGGTACGGGACGCAAAGTATCGATCGACTGACGACACATGAGGAGAGATGGAGACGCATGATTCCAGCTGACAGACTGACGGTCCGCGCGGCCGAGTCGCTGCAGACGGCCGCCGAACTCGCGAGGCGGAACGGCAATCCGGCGGTGGAGGACCTGCACCTGCTGGCCGCGCTGCTGGAACAGGAGGAGGGGATTATCGATCCGATCCTCCGGAAGGCGGGTGCGGATCCGGCGGTGGTGGCCGGCGGAGTCCGCTCCGGGCTGGACCGGCTTCCGACGCAGTCGGGCGCCGCGCCCGCCGCCAGCCGTGAACTGGTCCGGGTGCTGGACGACGCGGATGCGGAAGCCCGTTCCCTGGGCGACCAGTACGTATCGACCGAGCACCTCCTGGTCGCGCTGGCGGGAAAGTCCGCGAGCAGCACACGTGAGATCCTGGCCGCCGCGGGTGCGGAGCAGGCGGCCCTTCGCGAGGCTCTCGACGCTGTCCGCGGGCCGCATCAGGTGACCGATCCGGAGGCGGAGGGGAAGTACCAGGCGCTCGAGCGCTTCGGCGTGGACCTCACGGAGCGCGCCCGCAACGGAGAGCTGGATCCCGTAATCGGACGCGACCCGGAGATCCGCCGCATCATGCAGGTCCTCTCCCGGCGCACGAAGAACAACCCGGTGCTGATCGGCGAGCCCGGTGTGGGCAAGACGGCGATCGTCGAGGGGCTCGCGCAGCGCATCGTCGAGGGCGACGTCCCGGAGAGCCTGAAGGACAAGAAGCTCATCCAGCTGGACGTCGCTGCGATGCTGGCAGGGGCCAAGTTCAGAGGCGAATTCGAGGAGCGGCTGAAGGCGGCACTGAAGGAGATCACCGAGGCGAAGGGGAAGTACATCGTCTTTCTGGACGAATTGCACACGATCGTTGGCGCGGGTGCCGCCGAAGGAGCGGTCGACGCGGGCAATATGCTCAAGCCGCCGCTCGCGCGCGGCGAACTTCGCATGGTCGGCGCGACGACGCTGGATGAATACCGCAAGCACATCGAGAAGGACCCTGCGCTGGAACGGCGATTTCAGCCGGTGTTTGTCGGTGAGCCCGCCGTCGAGGAAACGATCGCGATCCTGAGGGGGCTCAAGCAGAAGTACGAGGTCCATCACGGCGTGCGCATCACCGACCCCGCGATCGTGGCGGCGGCGAGGCTCTCCGACCG
>JARRPS010000252.1:0-5651 GCA_037382625.1 Gemmatimonadota bacterium
CTTCCTACTTGTCAACAAGATGGTATACGGGGCGGAGAATCCCGGGACGAACGTTCGGCTCCCGGCCTTCGATCCGCCCGAGCGGGGCGACATCGTGGTCTTCGAGCCGCCGCCTCGAGCCCGGCAGGCGGAGAACACGAACTACGTGAAGCGCATCGTGGGGCTTCCCGGCGACACCCTTCAGATGGTCGACGCAGCGTTGTATCGGAACGGCGCGCCCGTGCCGGAGCCTTACGCCGTGCACAAACGTCCGTTCGAGGATCCCCGGAGCCCGCAGTTCGACTGGCAGCGTTCTCACCTGAAGGCGAGCAGCGAGCGTCGCAGCCAGGAGTACAGGCCCACACGTGACAACTGGGGCCCGATCGTCGTCTCACCGGACAGCTTCTTCGTGATGGGAGACAACCGCGACAACTCCGAGGACTCACGCTACTGGGGCTTCGTGCCTGCGGACGCCGTGAAGGGCCGCCCGCTGATCATCTACTATTCCTACGATCGGAACCGGATGGTTCCGTTTCCGTGGATCACGGAAATACGCTGGGATAGGTTGTTGAGCCCGATTCGCTGATCCCGTTGGTAAACCGCCGGGAGTGCGCGTCGACGCAGACGTGCGCTTCCGCGTCGGAATAGAGTCGCGAACCGCCGTCGCCCCCGGAAACTCCAAGGAGCATGGAATGGCGCGGAAACCCGATTCCGAGTCGGAAGCTCTCTCCCTGTACCTGCGGGAGATACGCGAGCATCCGATTCTGGACCGGGATCAGGAAGTGGCGCTTGCCCGACGAATTCACGCGGGCGATGAGAAGGCACTGAACGAATTGGTAGTGGCCAACCTGAGGTTTGTCGTAAGTGTGGCCAAGCGTTATGCGGGCCACGGCGTACCCCTGGCCGACCTGGTGACCGAAGGAAACATCGGTCTGCTACGCGCCGCGAGTCGCTTCGACGAGACGAAGGGCGTCCGATTCATTTCCTACGCGGTCTGGTGGGTGCGTCAGTCGATTCTTCAGGCGCTCACCGATGGTTCGCGAATCGTTCGCATCCCCTCCGGGCAGCTCGAGGCGTCCAATCGTGTGGTTCGGGCGGTGCGGAGACTGGAGCAGGAACTGGGTCGGGAGCCGACGATCGATGAGGTGGCCCTCGATCTGGAACTCACGCCGGGCGAGGTGATCGACACGCTCGGACTTCGGTCAGGCCCGATATCGCTGGACGCGCCGTTGCCGGATGACAGCGCCTCGTCGATGCTCGATCTGCTTCCCGATCTCGAGATCGAGGACGCCGACGAAGTGGCCGCCCAGGCAGCACTTCGCGACGTGGTGGAAGAGGGACTCACCCGCCTGCCGGATCGCGAGGCCGAGGTTCTGCGCCTCTATTTCGGCCTTGCCGGAGAGCCGGCGAAGTCTCTCCAGGAGATCGCGACGGGACTGCACCTGACTCGCGAACGGGTCCGCATGATCAAGGACCGTGCACTGGTGAGACTCCGGGTCGGCGAGACGGGCCGGGTCCTTCGAGGATTCCGCTGACCGACGGAACCGACCGCGCGCGGGCGGCGCGCGCGACCCGCCCTCCGGTGGGCCGGAAAATCGCTCCCGACACGGCTTGACACCCCCTCTTTCACTCGGTAACTTCCGCGGCTGCTGGTGGATTATTCCGGCCGCCCTCGCGACTTACGGGGCGGCCCGCTTTTTCTCCCCACGACGCCAGAAGTGATTCGGGGCGCGTGTGAACCGGACGGCGCGGTAATGAAGACGTATTCAGTCAAGGCGGGCGAGATCCAGAGGGAGTGGTTCGTAGTAGACGCGCGCGACCAGGTGCTCGGTCGACTCGCGACTCGCGTGGCCAGCGTCCTCAAGGGCAAGCACAAGCCTACATACAGCACGCACCTCGATGTCGGCGACTTCGTGATCGTCGTGAATGCGAAGGACGTGAGATTGACCGGTCGAAAGGCCGACCAGAAGGAGTACTTCCGCCACAGCGGATTCATGGGCGGTGAGCGGATGATCCCGTTCCGACGGATGGTCGACCGGCACCCCGAGCGCGTGATCGAGCTGGCCGTGAAGGGCATGCTCCCGAAGAACACGCTCGGACGACAGATGGCGAGCAAGCTGAAGGTCTATCCGGGTCCCGAGCATCCCCACGCGGCACAGACGCCGCGGGATCTCGAGATCTGAGAAGTAACGGAGGAAGGTTGGCGGATCAGACGACGTTCCAGGCCGTGGGCCGGCGAAAGGCTGCCGTGGCTCGCGTTTGGCTTCGACCCGGTCAGAGCGGGTGGACCATCAACGGGCGGAGCCTGGAAGAGTATTTTCCGCTGCTGCGACATCGGGATGCGGCCGAGAAGCCGCTCGCCGTGATGGAATCGGTGGGCAGCTACGGCGTGCACGTCCGGGTTCGTGGCGGCGGTCCGACCGGACAGGCGGAGGCGATCCAGCTGGCGATCGCACGGGCCATCGTCAGCGGTGACGAAGAAGCTCGCTCGACGCTGCGTGCACACGACCTGCTGACCCGCGATCCGCGCGTCGTGGAGCGGAAGAAGCCCGGCCGTCCGAAGGCGCGCAAGCGCTTCCAGTTCTCCAAACGTTGATGCCGATGCCGACCGAAACCGAGCAGGAAACACGGAGCCCCATGTCTGAAGTCGGATTGAAGGATCTTCTCCAGGCCGGCGTGCACTTCGGCCACCAGACGCACCGGTGGAACCCGAAGATGCGCAAGTACATCTTCGCGGAACGTGGCGGGATCTACCTCATCGATCTCCAGAAGACGCTCAAGGAGCTGAACAAGGCTCGAGAGCTGGTTCACGAGACCGTCCGGAACGGACAGAACGTTCTGTTCGTCTGCACGAAACCTCAGTTGGCGCCGATCGTTCGTGCCGAGGCCGAGAAGGCGGGAGCCTTCTACGTAACCGAGCGATGGCTCGGTGGTATGCTGACGAATTTTCAGACGATCAAGAAGAACATCCGACGCCTGAAGGAGCTCGAGCGCGGCGCCGAAGACGGGTCTTTCGAGTTCTACACCAAGAAAGAACAGCTCCTGCTGGAGCGCGAGCGCGAGAAGCTCGACCGTTATCTCTCCGGGATCAAGGACATGACCCGGTTGCCGGGTCTCGTCTTCGTGGTTGACGCCAAGAAGGAAGAGATCGCCGTTCGGGAGGCCAATCGCCTGGGAATCCCGGTCGTCGCGATCGCCGATACGAATGCCGATCCGGACCAGTTGACGATTGCGATCGCCGGCAACGACGATGCGATCCGCTCCGTCTCGCTGATCACGGGCGTTCTCGGCAGCGAGATCGAATCCGCCCGCCGTGAGTCGCCGAAGGGCGGCGCCGGGAAGGATGAGGCGGAGGTCTTCACCTACTCCACGGAAACGGGAGAGGCCGAAGCCGATTCGCCGGCCCGCAAGAAGAAGCGTCCGAAGCGGCGCCCGAAGCCCGAACTGATCAAGCGGCGTCTTCATCCTACGGATCCGGAGCCCGGAACTGAGCCGGTGGCCGTCGCTCCGTCGGAAGCGGCAGTGAAGGAGAAGCCGAGCGAGCCGAAAGTAGCGGCTCCTGCCGATTCCGCCGCCCCGGAGCCGGAAGAGAAGCCGGGCGGGAAGGCGACGGAGACGCCGGCGGAGAAGTCGGACCCCGGAGATGCGGGTGGCGCCGAACCGGAAAAGGCGGGGGAGGACGGCGGCTCTCCCTGAGCGCGTGGGAAGGAGAAGCGGATACATGGCTGAGATCACGGCGAAGGCGGTGAAATCCTTGCGCGACCGTACGGGCGCTGGAATGATGGATTGCAAGAAAGCTCTGCTCGAAGCGGGTGGCGACGAGGAGCAGGCGATCGATCTGCTGCGGCAGTGGGGAGCGGCAAAGGCCGCCAAGCGAGCGGAGCGCGAGACTTCCGAAGGGCTCGTTCGTATCGTATCGCGAGATGGCGTGACGGCCATGGTCGCCGTTTCCAGCGAGACCGATTTTGTGGCCCGTAACGACGAGTTCCAGGATTTCACGGACCGACTCGCGGACGCTGTGATCGACTCCGATCTGCCCGACGGCGAATTGTTGACGGGTGAAGAGCTCCTGGCGAGGCCGGAATTCCAGTCGTTCGCCGACAAGATCGTCGACCTTCGGTCGAAGATCGGGGAGAACATTCAGGTCTACCGTGCGACCCGAATGCGCACAGGCGAGAACGGCGCCGCCGCGACCTATCTTCACTTCGGCGGCAAGATCGGCGTCGTCGTCGAGTTGGAGGGCGCCACTGGAGCGGAAGTCGAGGAGGTGGCCCGCGATGTGGCGATGCACGTCGCCGCGGCGCGACCCGCCGGCGTGCGTCCCGAGGACATCCCCGCGGACGTCAGGGATCGTGAGCGGGCCGTTCTGACCGAGCAGACCAAGGCCGAGGGAAAGCCCGGGCCGATCGTAGAGAAGATCGTAGATGGCCGAATGCGGAAGTTCTTCGAACAGAACTCCCTGATCATGCAGGCATTCGTCAAGGATCCGGACCGGACGATTGCCGACCTGCTTTCAGCGCACGATGAAGGACTCACGGTGCGCCGATTCGCCAGATTCGAGATCGGGGAATAGCCCGGGAGCCGACGTGTCCGAACTCCTGTATCCGAGAGCGCTCGTAAAGATCTCCGGTGAGTCTCTCGCCGGAGATCAAGGGTTCGGTATCGAGCCCCGGGTCGTGGATAAGCTGACTCGCGAGATCGGTCAGGTTCAGGAGGCGGGGGTCAGCCTCGGACTCGTCGTCGGCGGCGGAAACATCGTCCGGGGCGCGGTAGCCAGTGAACAGGGGATGGATCGCGTCTCGGCGGACTACATGGGAATGCTGGCTACGGTCATCAATGCCCTTGCGCTGCAGGACGCGCTTGAGCGTGCCGGCGTCGAGACCCGGGTGATGACCGCGATTCGCATGGAGGAGCTCGCGGAGCCGTACATCCGGCGTCGGGCGCTGCGTCACCTCGAAAAGGGCCGCGTCGTGATCTTCGCCGGCGGGACAGGAAACCCGTACTTCTCGACCGACACGGCTGCCGTGCTGCGTGCAATCGAGATGGACGCCGACGTAATCCTCAAGGCGACCAAGGTGGATGGCGTATATTCCGAAGACCCGTTGGTAAACCCGGATGCCGAATTCCTGCCCGACCTCACCTACCGGGATGTGATCAACAATGAACTGCAGGTCATGGATGCCGCGGCGATGTCTCTCTGCCGCGAGAACGACCTGCCGGTCATCGTTTTGAACGTGCGCAACACCGGCGCGATTCTCTCGGCGCTGCGCGGGGAGAGAATCGGGACCCTCGTAACCTGAGAGGTGCACTTCATGCAAGTTCCAGCCCTCAAGGAAGCCTCGACCCAGATGGACAGAAACATTGAGGCGATTCAGCGCGAATTCGCAGGTGTACGGACCGGTAAAGCGTCTCCGGCCCTCCTGGACGCGGTACAGGTCGATGCGTACGAGTCTCGGATGCCGCTCAACCAGACGGCGACGATCACGGCTCCCGACCCGCACATGCTGGTCGTTCAGCCCTGGGATGCGAATCTGGTCGGAGCCGTGGCGAAGGCGATCCAGTCAGCGGACCTCGGACTCAATCCTTCCGTCGATGGGAACCTGGTGCGGGTGAGCATCCCTCCGCTGACCGAAGAGCGGCGTCGGGAAATGGTCAAGGTGCTTCACAAGTAC
>JARRPS010000253.1:0-3671 GCA_037382625.1 Gemmatimonadota bacterium
TCCGCCCGGCTCTTCACCGAGCTGCGCTTGACGGCGACGTCACCGGCCATCCGCATCATCCAGCCGAGAAACGGCACCCGAAAGATCGACTCCTTCGACATCCACTTCATCTCCCACGGAAGCGTGCCGATGATCAGGATGTCGGCCAGCGACTCGTGATTGCTCACCGCGATGAAGGGGTGCGCGTCACGGGGGGGCGGGTCACCCTCGATTCTGCGCTTCCACCAGGGATTGACCGCGATCAGAATCGACGCGCCCAGGCGGAAAGTGCTTCCCGCCCAGTACCGGCGGCGGTCCCACCACGCGGTCAGCAGGAAGACGATGAGCACGACGGGGGTCCACAGGGCCGTGAACAGCAGCCAGACGGCCCAGATCAGGATGCTCCCGACCTTTGCTCCGAGTCCCGGGCTCGCCGGCTCGTTCACCGGCTCACGCTTCGCCATCCGGCACCGAAGGGCCCAGTCTGAGAATCAGGATTCCGGCGATCGCCGACAGAAGCGAGCCGACGATGATCCCGATCTTCGCCTTGTCGAGCACCGCGGAGTCACTGAACGCCAGAGACGCGATGAAGATCGACATGGTGAATCCGATTCCGGCCAGCAGCGCGCCGCCCCAGATCTGGCGCCAGAGTGCGCCCTCCGGCAACTCGCCGAGCCCGAGCTTGATCGCCAGCCATGCGAAGGCGGTGATGCCGAGCTGCTTGCCGACGAAGAGGCCGGCCGCGATCCCGAGCGTCAGCGGATGAACGAGCGAGCTCGCCAGGTCAGCGAAGGGGATCTCGACACCCGCATTGGCGAAAGCGAAGATCGGAAGCACGACGAAAGCCGACCACGGGTGGATCGCGTCCTCCAGCCGATAGAGAGGGGCGCTGGACGCGGCGGCGTCTTTGGCGATGTCCTCGAGGGCCGCTTCGCGGGCATCCACTTCTTCCCAGAGTTCGCTGCCGTCCGGAAGAACTTCCTCCATCGAATCGAGCAGGATCTGCATCGATCGGGAAAGATCCTCCGGCTGCGTCCGCCGGTCGGACGCTCGGATCGAGGCGGGAATGAAGGCCGCCGCCACCACGCCGGCGATCGTAGCGTGGATCCCGGAGAGAAGCACGAAGTACCAGAGGATCACGGCGAGGAATACGTACGGAGCCGGTTTCTGAACGCCGGCCAGATTGCAGATCAACAGTCCGCCTACCACCATCGCCGCCCACAGCAGCGCCGTCATGTCGAGGCCGGATGTGTAAAAGATGGCGATGACGAGCACCGCCATGATGTCGTCCGCGATCGCCAGGGCCGTGATGAAGGACTTGAGCCACAGCGGTGCGCGGCTTCCGAGAAGCGCGAGAAGCGTGACGGCAAAGGCGATGTCCGTGGCCATCGGGATCGCCCAGCCATCCAGGTAGGGACCTCCGCGGTTCAAGGCGACGAAGATCGCGGCCGGAATCACGGCTCCCCCGATGGCCGCGACTACGGGCAGGGCAGCGCGGCGGAACGAAGCGAGCTCGCCGAACAGGAGCTCACGCTTGATTTCCAGTCCGACGAGGAAGAAGAAGATCGCCATCAGGCCATCGTTGATCCAGTGGCCGAGCGAGAGCTTCAGCGACCAGTCGCCGACCACAAGGCCACCGTAGGTCTTCCAGAATTCCCGGTAGACATCGCCGGCAGGTGAGTTCGCCAGGATCAGCGCCAGCGCCGTCGCACTGAGCATGACGATCCCGCCCGACGTCTCCGCGTGCAGAAAATCCAGAAACGCACGGGAGAAGCGCCGTGTCGCCGGTGCGCCTCCCGTATCGGTCGCTGCTGTCGTCATTCGTCCCGTTCCCTTGACATGGGTCATTCCATTCCGCCAGAGCACGTCCTCACGTGGTGGACATGCGTCCGATCGCCGAGCATCTTGACCGACCCCGCGAGGGCACCGCAAGACTCGGGTCCGTCCGCCGTCGGATCGGAGGCCCGAACGGAAGCTCACCCGCAACCGGGACACACCATTGTCGTCGATCAAAGATGCGAAGGGGAGAATCGTTCCACTTCGGGCCCAGCCCGAGTTTCCCAGGGACCGGTTTCTTCTGCGGGAGGCGCCCGACGAGGAGGCCGTGCCGATGGACGTGCTCTTCGTCGGCGGTGGACCGGCCGGCCTCGCCGGGGCGATCGAGCTCGCCCGGCTCGTGCGCCAGGACGGCGAGTCAGGCGGAGACCTCGGCGACCTGGAGATCGGTGTGCTGGAGAAGGCACCGAGCCTCGGAGAGCACTGCCTCTCGGGGGCGGTGATCAATCCGTCTCCCTTCCGCGAGCTGTTTCCGGAGTTGGCGCCGGACGCGTATCCTTTTCGCGGCGCGGTCTCCGGTGAGCGCGTTCTGATGCTGAACCCGAAGGGCCAACGGCGCCTGCCCACTCCTCCCCCGATGCGCAATCACGGGAACTACGTGGCGTCGCTCTGCGAGGTCGTCGCCTGGCTCGGTGAGCGGGCCGAAGAGCTTGGTGTGAATCTGTTTACCGGCTTTCCGGCTGACGCGCTGCTGATGGACGGCGACGCCGTCGTCGGCGTTCGAACCACGCCGGCAGGGCTGGATCGTGAAGGGAATCCAGGGTCCGGGTACATGCCGGCGACGGATCTCACGTCCCGGATCACGGTTCTCAGCGAGGGCTGCCGCGGACCCCTGACGGCGGCCTGGTTGCAGGAGTCCGGGATCGGGTCGCAGAACCCTCAAATCTACGCGCTGGGCGTCAAGGAACTCTGGCAGGTTCCGAATCCGCTCGGCGAGGTCATCCACCCTCTCGGCTGGCCTCTCCCGCCGGATGCATTCGGCGGGACCTGGATCTATCCGATGGGCGAGGACCTCCTCTCGATCGGCCTCGTGGTCGGGCTGGACTACCGGCAGACGGGTCTCGATGTCCACGATCTCCTTCAGCGCGTGAAGGGACATCCGCTCTTCCGCGATCTCCTGGAGGGCGGCGAGATGGTGGAATGGGGTGCGAAGACGATCCCCGAAGGGGGCTGGTGGTCGATCCCGGAGCGACTTTCGGGTGACGGACTCCTGATCGCCGGGGATGCGGCGGGGTTGGTGGACGTCCCTTCGCTGAAGGGTGTCCACTATGCGATGTGGTCGGGGATCCATGCGGCGCGCACGGCATTCGAGGCGTTGAAGGCGGGGGAGACCACGGCGGAGGCGCTGGCCGGCTACGAGGATCGGATCCGGAAGAGCGAGATGGCACGGGACCTGTACCGTCGCCGAAACATGCGTCTCGCCTTCAAGGGAGGCTTCTGGTCGGGTGCGGCAAAGTCGGCTCTTGCCGTCGCGAGCGGTGGACGCGTGCCGGGCGGGCGGATCGCGGTCGAGGAGGATGCGGCCGAGCCTCGCGAGGTAACCCGGCCGGATCCGGTCACCGGCGACGGGCGGTATACCTTCAGCAAGGTGGACGCGGTATTCCGGTCCGGGAACGCGACCCGTGACGACATCCCCTCTCACCTCATCGCTCCCGAGGACGTGCCGCGAGATCTGGCAGGGCTGTACGAGCATATGTGCCCGGCGGGCGTCTACGAGTGGGGCGAGAACGGATTGGTCGTGAACGCGCCGAACTGTATCGATTGCCGGGCGACCGATGTTCTCGGGCCGAGGTGGACGCCACGCGAGGGAGGAAGCGGGCCCAGCTACAAGCGAATGTAGCGGATGCGACGAGCGG
>JARRPS010000254.1:0-3670 GCA_037382625.1 Gemmatimonadota bacterium
GTCCGAAGCGGCTCGCCATTCTCGCATATCTATGTCTCGCCGATCCGGGCAGCTTCATTCGTCGGGATACGCTGATTGCACTGTTCTGGCCGGAGTCCGACGAGGGTCACGCCCGAGCGGCGCTCAACCAGTCTCTCTACGTGCTCCGCAGCGCACTCGGCAGCCAGGCCGTCATCGGCAGAGGACGAGAGGATGTCGGTATCGATCGCTCGCTCCTGGTCTGCGATGCGTGCGCCTTCCGCGACGCCCTGGAGAGCGACGATCTGCAGAGCGCAATTGACCTGTACGCCGGCGAACTGCTGCCGGGCCTGCACATAGACAGCCCCGATTTCGAACGCTGGCTCGCGTCGGAGCGGGCAGGCTTGCGCGAGGCCGCTCTCGCCGCGGCCCTGGAGCTCGGGGCACGGGCGGCCGCTGCCGGTGAGGTGGCGGAAGCCACCGAGTTCTATCGAAGGGCGCTCGAGATTGCGCCCGAGAGCGCGCTGGCCGCGCGACACCTCGTGGAAGCTCTGTGGCACGCCGGTCGCAGACCTGCGGCGATCGAGGCATACGACCGATTCGCCGCGAACCTCGTAAGCGAGTACGGGGTGGAGCCCGGGAGCGAGCTGCAAGAGCTGATCGCCCGGGTGCGGGCGGGAGACCGATCGCCCGGAACAGTCTCCACGGCCGATCCTCCGCCCGGGCAGGCGTCCACGGTCTCGGGGCCGGAGAACGAAGACGGACGCGCGGCAGACGAGACGAGCTCGACTGCCAGGTTCGCGTGGATGCGGGTCGGCATTCCGTTCGGGCTCGGCGCTGCAGTGATCGTTCTGCTCGGAATGTGGTTCGGGCAGTCGGAGGGGCGGGAGAGCCGCGCTGCGTTCGAGGCGAACCTGGACTACGAGCGGGCCTGGGCCGCATGGGAATCGCAAGGGGTCGACAGTGCGCATTTCTACCTCGAGCGGGCCGTGAGGGCCGATTCGACGCACGCCCGGGCGTGGGCGCTGCTGGGCTACGTCGACCTGCTGCTGGCCACGTCGAAGGGCGAGCCGGCCGGTGAGGCGATTCCTGCAGCGCGTCGAGCGGCGGAACGGGCGATCGCGCTGGACTCGACGCTCCCGGCCGCCTGGCATACGCACGCGACGACCGTGTGGGCGACGTTGGACTGGGAGGGGGCAGCCAGGGAGTATCGCCGAACCCTCGACCTGCCGAGCCGGGGTACCTGGGAAGTTCTCAGTCGAGTCGATCTCAGCGCCCTGCTGGCCGATCTCGGCCGATGCGAGGAAGCTTGGGAGGTGATCGAACCGTATGCGGTGCTCGAGCCGATGGACCAGGCGCTCGGGCCGGGAAGCGCGATCCGGATTCCGTATTTATGCGGCGACCACGACCGCGCGGTCGAACTGGCCGAGCAGGCGCTCGCGGCGGGAGACTCCTCACCTTCGGTCCTGAATTACCTGTTCCTCGCGACACTGGAGGGCGGCGATCTCGCGGGCGCGACCGACGCCCTGGACCGGCTGAGCGAGATGTTCCCCGGTCACCCCTACCTCGAAGTGCCCGAGGTTCTGCTCCTGGCACGGAGCGGTGACCTGGCCGGAGCCGGGGAAATCGTGGATGAGATCTCCGCCCGGGATCCGGCTGAGATCTTCGCGGGCTTCTACCGCTCCACCGCGGAGCCACGCGCACAGCTCAATGCCGCGGTCGGCGAACTGGACGGGGCGTTTGAGATTCTCGAGGCCGAGATGGACAGCACGGGTCACGTCCGGCGCCTGTCCTCCCACCCCCTGTTCGAACCGCTGCGGGATGACCCGAGGTTCGAGCCCCTCGTCGCGCGGATGGGACTGCGCTGTCGCCGGGCCGATGGCCGGCAGAGCTGCCAGCCGATCGAGTAGTACACCCGGAAGGAGATATCGATGAGAGCGTCCCCTCGCGCTCTGATGCTCCTGTTGTGCTGTCCGCTGGCCGGCCTGGCCCAGGATACCCGCGGCAGCCTCAACGGAATCGTCGTGGATTCCGCCGGGGCCCCGATCGCATCCGTCGCGGTCACGGTGAGCGGACCCGCCGTGCAGGGGGACCGTGCTGCCGCCACGAGCCGCGACGGCTCCTTCCTCCTCCCGGCCCTGCCGGTCGGCAGGTATGATGTCGCCGTCACGCGCATCGGATATCAGGACCTCGTGTTGACGGACGTCATCGTGCGGCTCGGCCGGACGACCACCGTGGGCGAGATCACGCTGACGGAGTCGCCCGTGCCGCTGCCTCCGATCGAGGCCCGAGGGCAGCGGACGCTGATCGACCCGGTTTCCACGGCGGGGGGAGTGAACCTCTCCCCCGAGCTGTACGACGACCTTCCCGTGAGCCGCGATTACCTCGGCATGACCGACCTCCTTCCCCAGGCCAACACGAGCTACCTGGGCGACCAGCGCACCATGGCGGGCGCGACGGGCATGGAGAACCGATATTTCGTGGAGGGAGCAGACGTCACCGACCCGTTGCGCGGGTTCTACACGATCGATCTTCCCTACAACTTCATACGGGAGGTCGAGGTGAAGACGGGCGGCTACGAGGCGGAGTACAAGAGCTCGCTCGGCGGAATTCTGAACGTTGTCACCTACTCGGGTGGCAACGAGACACGAGCCCGGGTGTTCGGGTTCTTCGCGAACGACCAGATCGCGGGATCTCCGCGCACGGCAGGAACGCAGCTCAACCGGTCCGACGTCACACGCTGGGACATCGGGGCGACGCTCGAAGGACCGATCGTGCGCGATCGCCTGTGGTATTTCCTCGCCTACAATCCGCTGGTCGCGAGCGAGAACGTGGAGATCCCCGGGCTGGACTGGTACGAAGACCAGGAGGTCAGACACCGCTTCGCGGGCAAACTGACCTGGAGGGCGGGCCGCGGGACGGACCTGCACGCGACGGTGTTCGGGGATCCCGCGTGGCGGGACGCCGTGTCTCCACCGAGCGGATTCGGGCAGGGCCTCGACCCCCTCACGCCGGACTCGTGGCTGGCCCTGCGGGCGGATGGCAGCGTCAACGCGCTCGTCGGCCTTGCGCAGGCCCTGGGGGATGACGGACTGCTGGAGGCCACGGTCTCCCGCCTGTGGCGCGAGGTCAGCACTCAGCCCCGAACGCCCGGCGGCGGCGAGCTTCAGTTCCGCGATTTCTCCACCTTTACGATGTCGGGCGGCCTGTACGCGACGGTCGTGGACAGGATGTACCGCACCGCGGCGCGTCTCGGAACGACCTGGGAGCTCGGCGCACATACTCTGAAGGCCGGAGGCGAGTATGCGGTCAACGAGTACGACGGCGACTGGGAGCTGGAGAACGTCGTCAAGTACTCCGACGAATCCTGGCAGTACTGGGAGCTGGCAGGTGACGGCACGGTGGAGGTCAGCAGCCGGGTTCCGGCCGTGTATCTCCAGGACTCCTGGCTCGTCTCCTCACGCGTGCGCCTGAACGCCGGGCTGAGATGGGAGAACCAGTACATCGTCGGATCCGATGGAGAGGTGGCACAGCGGGTCCTCAACCAGTGGCAGCCTCGTCTCGGCTTCGTGGTTCAGCCGGGAGAACTCGGCTCGCAGCGCATCTTCGGATCGTTCGGACGGTATTACCAGGACCTGCCGCTGATGGTGGCGGCGACCACCTACAACGATGACCTCAACTGGCGGATCTGGGCGTTCGATCACGATCCGCG